>DATDMX010000168.1:0-5720 GCA_036518575.1 Geobacteraceae bacterium
ACGAGGAGAAAGGACCAGCTCCCGGGGGATAATTCCGTGTGCGGCAAGGGGCCCGGTTGCCTACTCAGCCACCACGAGCCGGTTCACCACATCGTTGACGCGAAAGACGCACCAGGCGTCGTCTTCCGCCATATCCTTTTCCTTCGCCTTCGGAACGACCCCTTCGAGGGTAACCACATAGTTGCGGGAGTGCACCCTGATCTGGCCCGCGTTGACGAAAGGGTCCTTTTCCAGGACCAGGCGCACGGCATCGGTGACTTCGTCGTCGTTGTCCTCCATGGGAGGCACCACTTCGAGCCCGTTCACCACATCGCGGCTGCCGGGAACCCACCAGGCAAGGACGCCGGCGAGGCGTTTGTGGCTGAGGCTCCCCACGTTGCCGTTCAGCGTCACCGCGCCATCGGTTACGTCCACTTCGATGACACCGCCCCCCCCAGTGGAAATCTCACGCACGGAAACCAGACTACCCTTCACCATCGCCCGCAGCGTGTACTCGCTGAAGGCCGGCTCCTCGACGAGCATGTCGCTGACATGGTCTCGGATAGCTCCGTCTTCCATCACTTCGGCAGGAACAACGTGCAGACGGTCGACGACACCATCGACGCCGGCAACCGAGGCAGCCCGCTCGAGGGCAAGCTTTTTCGCCGCGACCCGCTCCACCTCCCCCTCCACAGTCAGTATGCCGTTTGCGATGGAAACCGTCAGGGGAAACTGATGCAGATTGAAGCGCTTCTCGCGCTCCAGGAGCGCCAATACTTCTTTCAGGATGTCCTCGTTTGTAGCCATAGTCCGTAACCTCCGTCCGGTGCAAGTAGGGGGCAGGTGCGCCCCGTGCCTTCCTAGTGTAGCAGATACCGGGGAAAAATCAGGTGCGCGGGAACCCTGCCTTGCCGGGAGGGCGGAGACAGCGCCGAAACAGCCAATTTCGCTGGCCATCGCACGCCCGATTCGCTACAATCCCTGCCATGAAAGTAATCCTCGTAACCCTGCACGCCAAGTATGTCCACGCCTCGCTCGCCCTTCCCTGCCTTGCCGCTTCCTGCGACGGCCTCGACACCGTGGAAACGGTCATACGGGAATTCACCATCAACGAACCGGCAGACCAGGTGCTGCGCCGCGTCGTCGACGAAGAAGCGGAGGTTGTGGCCTTCTCCTGCCATATCTGGAACATCGTCCCGACCCTTCGCCTGGCAACTGACCTGAAGCTCCTGCACCCTGCGACCTTCGTGGTTCTGGGGGGACCTGAAGTATCGTACGATGCCGACGATATCCTTGGATCAACCCCGGCCATCGACTGCGTCGTGCGGGGCGAGGGTGAAGAAACGTTTCGGGCCCTCATGGCCGCCCTGGCCGCGACATCGGCCACCGCCGACCGTTCCCGCCTGCGCAAGATTCCCGGCATAACCTGCCGCATTGGCGACGACATTGTCGTCACCCCCGACAGGAAAGACATTGCCGACCTCGACCAGGTCCCCTCCCCGTTCGCCCTCGGGCTCGTGGACCTGGCAAAGCCTCTCGTTTACGTGGAAACCTCCCGCGGCTGTCCCTATTCGTGCGCCTTCTGCATGTCTTCCCTCGAAAAGGGCGTGCGGTCCTTCGGCCAGGAACGGATCAGGGACGACCTCGCTCTCCTCATAGCAGCGAAAGTCGCAACGATCAAGCTCGTGGACAGAACGTTCAATTACGACAGCACCCGGGCCAACGACATATGGGCTTTCATCCTCGCCAGCAACATCGCCAGCACGTTTCACTTCGAGATAGCCGCCGACCTCCTCACCGATGCCAATTTCCGCCTTCTGGCCCAAGTGCCTCCCGGTGTATTCAGGTTCGAGATCGGCGTTCAGTCAGCCCAGGCGGCAACACTGGCGAGAATCGGGCGCACCTCGGACCTGGCGAGGCTTTATGCCAACGTGCGCCGGCTCAGGGATGAGACGAACGTCATCGTCCACCTGGACCTCATTGCCGGGCTTCCCGCCGAGGACTTTGACGGTTTCCTCGCCTCCCTCGAACCGCTCTTCGTCCTCACCCCACACCACATCCAGGTAGAGCCTCTCAAGGTCATGAAGGGAGCGCCCATGCGCGAGATAGCCGCGCGCGAAAGGTATATCCATTCACCCCATCCTCCCTACAAGATTCTCCAGACCCCGTGGCTCGATTTCGCCGAGATCTGCCGGATAGAACTCATGGGCCGGCTTCTCGACCTCATCTACAACAGTAACCGCTTCGCCACCTTTCTTTCCACAGTGCGGGAATCGAGGCCTCTTTCTGAATTCTTCGCACACCTTGCCCGGTTCTGGGACGAGAAGGCACTTCCGGCCTCTCTGCCGCTTTCTGACCTCTTCAAGGCCTTGTTACGCTACAGCAATAAAGAGGAAGACATTCCCGCCACCGTACGGGTACGCCGCGCAGAGGCGCTGCGCTTCGATCTCTGCCGCGTCGAGTACCCTTCCGGCAAACTTGCCGCCCTCGTGGCGGAGGAAAACGCGGCTCAGGGCAAGCGAGCGCCACGCGACCTTAGTGCCTGTCTCGGCGACCTTAACCTGCCGGCGGGAAGCAGGGTGCGAACGTTCGTGTCACGTTTTCAGTTCGACTTTCTCGGCCCTGCCGTCGAAGCGCGTTCTACGGATGTCCTCTTCGTCTATGTCACCTCCTCTGGTCACGGTCAGGAGGTTCACACCGTGCGATTGGAACCAAGTGACTCCAAATGAAAATGCCCGCGTCTCCGCGGGCATTTCTCCTCGTACCTTATTGATATCAGCCAGTATTCACTGCAGTACGAGTTCGGTGTCGGGAGGAGAGGCACCGGTCGCCAGGCTCACCTTTTCACTGGCCCGGAACGCGCTCTTATCGGCGTACTGGAAGAAGATAACGTTGGCAAGCGATAGGGGAAACGTACTCTTGGCCAGGTTGAAATCATGGGTCGCCATGACATAATCCACCTTCGCCTTGTTGATGACAGATTCCGTCTCGTCCAGCCTTCTGTCCAGCTCAGTGTGCCGCGGGTCCCCCAACAGGGCGGGATAGCAGTGTTCGATAATGATGAGCTTGGCAAGCGCCCTCGTCAGATCATCCTGGGTCTTCTGAAAATTCAGAATATCTGCGGACGAGGCGGGCGGAGCTTGAACTTTCCCCAATTTCCGCACGCCAGCAACGGCTGACGCCAGCTCTGCCACTCGGCGGGGCTCATTTATCATGTGCTCTTGCACGAGTGCCAGGTAATCGGCTGCTACTTCCCCACGCTGCCGGAATGAATACTCCAGCAGCTGCCAACTGCTGACGGCCAGCGAATCTTTCTTCTGCAACGTGGAGTAGCCGCAGCCCGAAAGGAGAAATAAAGCGCATACGATGGTCAGTGCTGTCGCAACACGTTTCATGGCCCCTCTCTTTCTCTCATTTTTCCTATGGTAGGGTCAAACTGCCACAAGGTTTACATTGTATTTTTTTAATTGAAACACTTTAAGCAACATCCATTCCATCCCTCTCGAATGGCCGAAGGCCACGACCCAAGAAATCGAGGATTGTCAAGGCGGAAAAATCACTGCGTGATACAGCCATTATGCGGAAAAAAGAGAGCCGTACCGAACCGTATGGGAATAATCAGGGAGAGCTTGTGGCAGGAAACGAATTATGCTAGTGGGGCCAGACCTTTGCGGCTTCCTCAGGGGAAATATCCTTGAGAATCTCGTATTCGGCGCGCGCCTGGTCGGTCATCCCCCAGCTCAGGTAGGTACGCACGAGATTGCGACGGGCTGGAACAAAGTCGGGATTGACATCGAGCGCCTTGCGATAGTTCTCAATGGCAAGCTCCCGACGCCCCATATTCACGTACACGTTACCCAGGTTGTTGTAGGCGCTCGCGTAGGCAGGTCGGTAACGCAGCGCCTCGTTCAGGTGGAAGACGGCTTCGTCGTATCGCCGTTCATCTATGTACGCGGTGGCAAGATTATGTTCCGCAAGCCAGTTCCTCTCGGTCACCCTGGCGGCGTGGCCAAACAGCGTGAAGCTGTTGCGCCAGTATCCGACCTGGAACCACGTGCAGAACACCATGGCGACAAGAACTCCCGCACCCGCCAGTGCCGACAGGCGCCGCCCCCACCACCTGGCGACAAGGTCGGCCGAGCCCCAGACAGCAATAATGAAGAGGCCGATGAGGGGAAGATAGGTGTAGCGATCGGCCATTGCCTGCTCCCCCACCCTCACCAGTCCAATCGCCGGAACGAGCGTCCCCACGTACCAGAGCCAGCCAACAGCCACATAGGGGTGGCGGCGGGCAAGACCGAGGAAGAGCCCCGTGAGGAAAATCATGACCAGCGCCGCTCCCGCCACCTTTGGCCACGTGACGGCAAGAGGGTCCAGGGGGTAGAAGGCTGCAAGCCGCGTGGGCCAGAACGTCTTCCCCATGTACGACACATAGCTCAGGAGGGCATTGGCACCATGAAGCTGAAGCGAGGAACCGCCGAGTGACGAGACGGACCCGCCCTGGCGTTGGGCAACATACGTAACGAAGGAAGACGCGGCAGCAAGGCCGATGAGTGGCACCTTCTCGAGGAGAAGCCGCGGTACCGACATGGCCCGCGCCCCCTGCTCTCGGCAGGCAAGACGCCTCAGAGGCCAATAGTCGAGGAGTAAGAGAACAAAAGGGAGAGTGACGACCATGGGCTTCGCAAGAAGACCGAGAACGTACGCCACGATGACGAGCGAATAGCGCCCGCCCCCCGGGCGGCGCGTGTAGTGCAGGTAGGCGGCCAGGGTGAGAAGCCAGAAGAAGGCACTGAGAACGTCCTTGCGCTCCGCCACATAGGCGACCGACTCCACGTGGAGGGGGTGGAGGGCAAAGAGAAGGGCAACGCAGGAACTGCGCCAGAGGGATCCGGTCATGCTGCGGAGAAGCACGAGAAGGATGACTGCGTTGGCCGTATGAAAGAGAAGGCTTATGAGGTGGTGCCCGGCGGGATTGAAACCAAAGAGTTGCACATCTGCCAGATGGGAAAACCAGGTGAGCGGGTGCCAGTTACTGGCATAGAAGGTGGTGAATGCCCACTGGATGCTTCGAAGGGTAATTCCCTCCCGCAGCGCCGGGTTACGCGTCACATACTGGTAGTCGTCGAAATCGACAAAATCGAACGTGGCTACTCTGCCGTAGACGGCGACTGTCAAAACGATCGTCAGAGCGATGGCCAGGATGGTGCGCGCTCTGCTCAAGGGTCTATCCATGTCATCGCGATCGGGGAAAACCGCCAACTATCGTGCTCGTCATTTCGATATTGCTGTGGTGACATACTGTCGAATCGTCTCGGTGGCTTCGTCGTCAATCCCCATGAACTCGACACCGAAACCTGTCGGCAAGAGCGGCTTCTTGCGGATACTTCCGGAATTTCTCCACGCAACGCGTCCCTTCGCCACAATCTCGCGTGACGTTGCCGTTGGCAGGGAAAACGTGAGATTCACCTCTTCATCATCCCTGACTTTCTCATCGCTTGCCACGTATATCCCGCCCGAACTTATGTCCTCGCCGGTCGCCGAGAGCTGGAGACCATTGCGCTGCAGGCTCAGGTTAAGGTGGCACCACACGCGGACATCGCGCCGTTCGATACCGGGAATGAACCTGTGCCCCTTGTCGAGGAACTGATGCCGCTTCAGCGGCTTGAGCAGAAAATCGTCGCAGCCGGCCTGCAGGCATTTCGCCTTGGCGCCCACGCTCCAGTCGGTCGTAAGGAGGA
>DATDMX010000169.1:0-6617 GCA_036518575.1 Geobacteraceae bacterium
CTTCACCCAGACCACCGACTACATGGGACTTCTCCCGTGGCTTCTCCTGCCGCTTCCTCTCGTCTTCAGGCGTGACCGTTACACCTGGCTTGCCTCCAGCGCCATAGTCTTCGGTATCCTTTTTTCCATGGGAAGGTACACGCCCTTCTACTGGTTCCTCTATGAGCATTTCCCGGGGATCAGCCACTTCCGCGTCCCGAAGATGATGATGTTTCTTCCCGTCCTCGGCCTGGGTGTGCTGGCGGCCCGCGGACTCGATCTTCTCTGCGATGCCGACGTGCGCCGCACAACCGCCTTTCGCCGCTACCTTGCGGGGCTCCTGGCCTTGCCGGCCGTCCTTCTTCTCTTCCTGGGTGCGGAAGTGGCGGGGAAGAGCGTTTGGCTCCAGGCCCTGCGCGACCTGATAGCGCAGCCGAACAGGTTTGAGATGGGGCCGGAGCTCATTGCCCAGCGCTGGCACAACCTGGTGACGGAAACCGGCATCGCCGTCGGGGTGGCGGCCATCTATGCGGGAGCCCTTATCTTTGCCGCCCGCAGTCGCGATGCTGCCCGCCTCCTCCCGCTGCTCCTCATCCCCTGTTACCTTGCCGACACGGGGCGGGTGAACGGCAAGTTCATGCTGCTCCAGCCACTCCCCCACCGGGAGATGGAGGCAAAGACCCCGGCCATTGCCTTTCTGGCCCAGCAGTCCAAAGAATACCGCACGCTTCCCATGAACGGCGCCGACCCCATGAAGTTCGTGGCCAACAACGTCCCGGTCTTCTTTACCTCTAACCCGATCCAGATGCAGCGCTGGCAGAACTACCTCGACACCTTCACCCTCACCTCGGCCATGCCCGATATCATGAACGTGAAGTATCTCGTGGTGGGGAGGGATCAGCTGGAACAGGTGAAGGGGGAGCTCGGCGCAAAGTTCTCGACGGTCTTGCAGTCGCCGGACGGCTCGGAAATCGTCCTGGAGAACCGCTCGGTCCTTCCCAAGGCGTGGCTCGTGCCGGCCGCTCAGGTGGCAAGCGATCCCCTCATCGCTCTGCGAGCCCTCCAGAACCCGGCATTCGATCCGCGCCGGGTGGCGCTCGTGGAATCCCCGCCCCCCTTGCCGCTTCCCCCCGAGTCCGTCGAGGTGGCCGGCGGGGTGACGGTGAACCGGTACGAGGGTAACGTCATGAAATTGACCGCCGCCACTCCCCGTCCCGCGCTCCTCGTTGTCGGCGAGAAGTACGCTAGGGGGTGGCGCGCCACCGTGGACGGCAGGAAGGCCGATATTTACCCGGTGGATTACGTCCTGAGGGGGGTTTACCTGCCACCCGGCAACCACACGGTGGAGTTCGTTTTCGACCCGCTGCCGTCGAAGGTGGGCAAGTATCTCACGCTTGCATCCTTCGCGCTCTTCGCCCTCCTCCTCGTAAGGGAAGGCGTCGCCGCCCGGCGAAGACGGGGCGGGGAGACTGCTGTCTCCGGCGCGGAGTGAGCGGAGATGCCGGCAGGGCACGACGAAACCCTCGACGAGTTGCGACAGTGGGACCTGCGCCTCGTGCAGAAGCGCGGTGGCTACCGCTTTTCCCTCGATCCCTTGCTCCTGTGCGACTTTGTCGAGCCGGGTGACGCTTCCCGTGTCGTCGACCTCGGCACCGGCTGTGGGGTCATACCCCTGGTGCTGGCGAGGAAAAATGCCGATGCCACCTTCGTCGGCCTGGAACAGCAGGAGGAGATGGCCGAACTGGCCCGGCGCAATACGGCGTTGAACGGTCTGGAGGGGAGAGTTTCCATCGTTCACGGCGATGTCGCCGACGTGCGGAAGATGTTTGGCGTTTCCTCCTTTGACCTGGTGGTTGCCAACCCCCCTTATCGCCGGCGGGGAACGGGACGGGTAAGTCCGCGGGAAGGAAGGGACAGGGCGCGCCACGAGTCGACCGCCACGCTGGCCGATTTTCTCGCGGCGGCGAAATTCCTGGTACGTTCCGCGGGAACTATCTGCTTCATCTATCACCCGCTCAGGCTCCCGGAGCTTTTTGCCGAGGCGGACCGCTTGAAGCTCTCCCCCCTGCGTCTGCGCATGGTTCACGGCGGCGAGGGGGCCGAAGCGAAGATGTTCCTCGTCGAACTGGCCAAAGGGCGCCGGGGAGATCTCGTCGTCCTCCCCCCTCTTTTCGTGGAGCGGGGGTCGCGGGGAACGAGCTGCAGCGAGTAAACACCGACGTGCGCCAACGAGGCGCGGGGAAAGGAAAAGCAGAGATGCTTCTCTCAGTGGTGGTTCCGGTCTACAACGAGAAGAACACCATCCACCAGATACTCGACAGTATCCGGGCGGTCCCGCTCGACATGGAGATTATCGTTGTCGACGACTACTCCACCGATGGCACGCGGGAAATCCTCAAGGGACTTGCCATTAACGGTCTCAAGGTGTTCTACCATGAGAAGAACCAGGGGAAGGGGGCTGCGCTGCGCACCGGTTTCCGGCAGGCGGGGGGGGATATCGTCATCATTCAGGATGCCGATCTGGAATACAGCCCCGAGGAGTACCCGCGCCTCATCAAACCCATCGTCGACGGGAAGGCGGACGTGGTCTTCGGCTCCCGCTTCATCGGCGGCGAATACCGGCGGGCGCTCTTCTTCTGGCACATGGTGGGCAACAAGTTTCTTACGCTTCTTTCCAATATGCTTACCAACCTCAACCTCACCGACATGGAAACCTGCTACAAGGTCTTCCGGCGCGAGGTGCTGCAGCGCATCACCATCAGGGAGAACCGTTTCGGCTTCGAGCCGGAGATCACGGCGAAGGTGGCACGGCTCAACGTGAGAATTTACGAGGTGGGAGTTTCCTACGCCGGCAGGAATTACCGGGAGGGGAAGAAGATCAACTGGAAGGACGGCGTTTCGGCCCTGCGCTGCATACTCAAGTACAACCTGTTTCGCTCGCTCTGACCGGACCGGATAGCCGCCGGTTTTCAATCGTGAAATGAGAGGTGTTTCGCATGCTCAACGGTAAGAAAGTAGTGGTAGTGCTGCCCGCGTACAACGCGGCCAAGACCCTGGAGATGACCTACCGGGAGATCCCGTTCGAGTTCGTGGATGGTGTGGTCCTCGTGGACGACGCCAGCCGCGATGACACTGCCGACGTGGCCAGACGTCTCGGTATTACCACCATCGTTCATGAGAAGAACAAGGGGTACGGCGGCAACCAGAAGACCTGCTACCGGACAGCCCTCGATTTGGGCGCCGACATCGTCGTCATGCTCCATCCCGACTATCAGTACACCCCCAAGCTCATCACGGCCATGGCGGCCATGATCGCCTACGGCGAGTTCGACGCGGTTCTCGCCTCCCGCATCCTCGGCATCGGGGCACTGAAGGGTGGGATGCCCTTCTACAAGTACATTTCCAACCGCTTCCTCACCATGTTCGAAAACATCATGGTGGGGCACAAGTTATCCGAGTATCATACCGGCTACCGCGCCTTCAGCCGCGAGATCCTCGAGAGTCTCCCTCTCGATGCCAACTCCGACGATTTCGTCTTCGACAACGAGATGCTTGCCCAGGTCATCTGGTTCGGCTACCGCATCGGTGAGCTTTCCTGTCCCACCAAGTATTTCGAAGAGGCGTCTTCCATCAATTTTCGCCGCAGCGTCATCTACGGGCTCGGGGTCCTTGCCACGTCGTTGCGGTTTCGCCTGAACAAGCTGGGCGTGCTGAGCTCGGCCATCTTCTCCCATGGGAAGGGGAGGGGGTGATGTCGTCAGCTGTTGCCCGGCTGCGCCGCGCATGTGTCAGGGGATGAACGGGATGTGGGGACGATTTCCGTGGCTGCCGCGGCTCGCCGTTCTTCTTCCGGCGGCGCTTTCCCTCTGCATGCTCTGGCGGCGGCCGACGGCGCCGGGCGTCACGATGGACGGCGTCACCTATCTCCAGATCGCCCGGAATGTCCTCGGCGGCAAGGGCCTCGGCTGGCAGGCCCTCTGGGCGGCACCGCTCCATTCCCTCCTCATCGCGCTGACGTCGTACCTGACCGGCATCCGCGACCTGGCGGTCGCGGCCGGCATCGTCGCCCCGGTCATGGGGTTTCTCCTCGTGCTGGCCGTCTATTTCCTTGCTGCCGAGCTCTTCGACCGGCGCACGGCCGTTGTCGCCGCCTGCCTTACGGCGCTCTTTCCCCAGCTCCTCACCATCTCCTTTTCCACGGAAGCGGAGGTGACCTACACCTTCTTCCTCACCTTCGCCGTGGCGCTCTTCACCCGGAGCGTCATGCGCCGCTCCTACGTTTTTGCGCTCCTGGCCGGGGTGAGTTTCGCCCTTGCCTACCTCTCCCGTTCGGAGGGGTTTCTCGTCATGCTCCTCGTCCTTGCCGCGGCCGCGGTGCCCGAAGGAAGGCAGCTGCTCCGCGGGAGAACGTTGCGCCTCTCCGTCGTCGCCTTCCTCGTCTTCGTCCTCACCGCGCTCCCCTACCTCGTTTTTCTCAAGCAACACTACGGCACCTGGGTGGTGAGTCCCAAAGCCTCCTATGTCCTGATCTGGATGAAGAGCCGCATCTATCACGACAACGACAAGGGGGAGATGGGAAACGAGGAACTGTGGGGGCTTTCTCCCGCGGGCAAGCTTCGCTGGCAGGAGCCGCAGGGCTTCGGCGCGCTGCTGCGCTACCTGGGATCACACCCCGGCAAAAGCGTGGCGGTCTACCTGCGCAATCTCTCCGAGGAGATCCCCGGCCGGATCCCCAACAATAGCGGCATGGAGCGCTACCCCCAGGTCTTTCCCGTCTATCTCGTACTCGCTGCCCTCGTGGCGGCTGCACTCTCCTGGGGAGAGCGCTCCGCCGAGAAGAAGCGGCTTCTTTTTGCGCCCTTCGCCATTCTCCTCATCCTGCCGGTCTTCACCAACGGCTGGTGGAAGTATCTCGTCCCCTACGTTCCCCTGCTGCTCGTTGCGGCGGCGCGGGGGATATGGTATCTTCCCGAGCTCGTGGCCCGGTTCGTGCCCTCCTGGAACAGAGGGTGGCGCCCGCTTCTCCTCGTGACCCTTGTCACCGGGGCCCTTCTCCTCCGTTTTCAGTGGCATGCCCTTGCGGCGAGCAGCGCCCCGGTTGCAAACAGTGAGGTTTCCGCGCGTCGCAGCATGGCGGGGGAAGCAAAGAAGGCGGGCGAGTGGGCGGTGCGACGTTTTGGTCCCGGGCGTAACTACATGGTGCCGTGGAGCCGGCTTGTCTACTACCTGGACGGCTACTGGACGGCCCTTCCCGTGGCGGGAATCGGGGAGATCGTGGCCTATGCCCGCAGGGAAAAGGTCGAGCTGCTCGCCCTCGAGATGGGGGGAGAGGGCGAAGCGCCTCCGCCTCTTCCCGGTTTCGAACTCGTCGATCTCTACCGGGCGGAGAGCTATCCCTATGCGGTGGCATTCTACCGGCTGTTATAAGACCAGCCGGCTGCTATTTCTCGCTGAGATGACGCTTGAAGAGGCTTGCGAAGGCGGCGCGCAGTTCGGGGTCGTGGATGCCGGCAGTTTCGGCGGCGATACGTTCCTGGGCCTGCGGGGAGAGAGGCGCGGGGCGCCGTACGGGCGGAGGAGGCGTTGGGGCCTTGGGAGATTCGGGCTTTCCGGCCTTGAGGTAGATGTCGGTGACGAGGGACTCGCCAAGGGCGTGATTCAGCTTCTCGATGACGGTTTTCTTCAGGAAGTTCAGCTGCTGCATCCACGGAGCGCTGGCAACCATAACGGTCAGCACCCCTCCTGCAAACCTCACCGGCCGGGCGCGGGCCGCAATCTGTTCCCCGACGGCGGATTCCCAGACGAGCCAGATCTTTCCCTCGCGCAGCCGTTTCTCGGCCGGCGTGCCGCGAAAGACACTTTCCATGAGAGCGGCGAGCGTCTGCGGCCGCCGCATCTTCTGGCGCCGGTCAGCCACGGCGCTGCCGCCACAGGTTGAGCCTGCCGCCGAGGAGTTGCCCGGCTATGGCGGCGCCGAGGGTGAGGGGGATGTATTTCCAGCTGAAGCCGAACTTGACGCGCAGATAGATGATGATGGGGATGGAGATGTGGACGTAGAAGTACCAGCCGAAGGTGAATTTTTCATAGTTCTGCCGCAGGTAGCCCAGTGGCAGGTTAATGGCCGCGGCGAAGAGCACCAGGCCTGAAAGTGCGAAAAAAGCGTGCATGGAGGACCTCCACCGGCATAGTATGAATTTGACGGCGGTTTGTCAATGCGCTAAATTTCCAGTCGGCTCGGGGTTACGGAAGGGATGGGAATGGTCAAGCAGGGCGAGTACGTGGCAATATTCAATTCGATTCACCGGGTACTGAAGGCCGAAAAACTCCTCAAGGGGCGGCGGTTTCAGATCCTCCTCATCCCGGTTCCCCGGCTGCTCAGCTCTGACTGCGGCCTCGCCATCCGCTACACGGACGAGGAGCGCGCCGTCGTGGAGGGGGCGCTGGCCGAGGCGGGACTTCTCCCGGAAGAAACCTACGTCAGGGATGGGGAGAGTTACAGGAAAATAAGCTGATGGTGGAGGTCGCATGAAAGTCATAGATTGTCGCAACATGGCGTGTCCGCTTCCCGTGGTCACGGTGAAACGGACGCTGGAGGAAGCGGGGGGAGACGTGGTACGGGTCCTTCTGGATGGAGGCGC
>DATDMX010000170.1:0-4345 GCA_036518575.1 Geobacteraceae bacterium
AACTTGCTCTTGCCGGCGGCATTTTTCGGCGTCTCCTTCAGGTTGTTGACGATGTCGTTGCCGTTGCAGAAGGTGTAAATCCGGTTCTTCATGCCGTATTCTTTGTTCGGGTCCAGATTGTCCACGTTGTCGACCTTGGAGGCGTGTTTCCAGTGGACGGTATCGAGAAACTTCTTGGCAGTGTCGGGATGGCACTCTTCGCAGGTTTCCGGTCCCTTGTAGCCGGTCTTCTCGATGTATTCCCTGCCGGGGTGCTCCTTGGCAGCGGGGGCGGCAGAGGCGGTCGAGGCGGCGACAACGGCCAGGAGGAGGGCAAGGGGGAGGAACGCTTTCTTCATGGTGTACCTCGCTTTAGTTGAGTGGTGAATTCTTAAATTAGAATATGTACAATATATGAATAATTGGATTGAATGCGCAAAGAAAAATGCAGCCGAAAACTTCCTGCTGCATTTATGACATGTGTGCGTGCCGCCCTCAGCAGCCCGCCGTCTTTCTGAAATAGGTGCTGACATTCTTACCGTCTTTCACCTCATATTTGCACCGGATCTCGTCGCCTTCCACGATGCGGTGGTCCTTGAACTTGTCGAGGGTGAGGTCATCGTTGACGGTGATGGTGATCGACTCCCCGCTCTTGTTGTCCTTCAGGACGGCTGTGGCGGTCTTGGCGTCCTTGCCCGCGATGTCGATCTTGGTGATCACGCCCACCATCTTGATTTCGTCAGCGCTGGCAACCCTCGCAAAGGAAACGACGGCCAATGCCACGACCACGACCAATCCCAGTACCGATGCGATTCTTCTCATTGTGCTTCTCCTTTTCTAAATTTGGCTTAACTTTATCGCCCTCGGAGGGAGAGTCAAGCCGTTACCGCCACGTTTCCGCGAAAGGAGGGGGGCTTGTGCCCCCCGTACCAAAACAATTATATGAAACATAATATATAGTGAAAATAAAATAAATGCTAAAAATGGACCTCGAACGTGGCGTACACGTCCTGGGCATTCTTCAGCGGCGTGAAGAACTGGGCGTTGGCCGGGTTGCTCAGGTCGGCGAGCCTGACGGCGCCGCCCATCCAGTTGTTGCTGCCGGTGTAATCGAAGTCGTAGTACTGGTAGCCAACCTTGAAGAAGGTCTTGGAGAGATAGGAGGAGATGGGCTTCAGTTTCAGCTCCTGGATGATGTAGCCCTCGTAGACGTTTCCTCTCGTACCCACTTTGCTCGTCCACATGTCGTCGGCGGCCGGGGAGAAGGTGATCCAGTCACGTGAACCATGATTGTACTCGAAGCCGATTTTCGTGGCGGTGGGCTCGATGTCGTACCTGCCGCCAACGTACACGGCCCAGCCGGTCCGGTCATCCACGGCTTGGCCGGCATTGAACATGAGACCCTGGCCGAGACCGTTCACCTTGCCGTTGGGGTGGCTCACGCTGAGGCCCGCATCCACGAACCAGTTGAGGCTGCCGATGCCGACGTTCTTGAGCTTGCCGATGAAGTCAAGCCCGTACCAGTCGATGTCGCCCACTTCCGCGCGGGGTCTGGAATTGAGGGCCGCACCGGGGCCGGAGAGGATCTGGGGAGAGTCGAAGATGTTGACGCCGCGGTTCCACTGGAACTCGGCCCGGAACGGGTCGGTGTCGTAGGGGACGATGTTCACCCCGATCATGTGGGTGTCGCGCAGGCCGTTGCCCGAATCGTTGGTCAGGCCGTTTTCGAAGCCGATGCCGTAGCAGAGTTTGGCATAGGCGCCGGGAAGGGCGTCGATGTCGGGGGCATAGCCGAGGGTGGCGCCGTCGAAGGCGTAGTCGACGAGGAGGGCGGGCACGCCCGAGTTCCCGGGAGCCGCCTTATCCTGCTTGAGATGGGAGGGAATGCCGCCGGTGGAAGGCCGCCGCCCGATGGAGAACCAGATCGGCTGCTCGGCGATGTTGTTCCAGGTGGCATAGACCCGGTCGACGAGGAGTTTGTTGTCGGTGGGGACATGGCCGAGTGTGCCGTCAAAGACGCCGGCGCGGTCGGCAAAGAACGCATTCTGGGACACCTGGCCGGTGGCCGGATCGATGGAGGTCATCCGCAGGGCCGCGTCGTCCTGGGCGCCGCTCACCTTGTACATGAGGAGCCGGGCGGTGACACTCACGTTTTCGGTGGCCTTGGCCTTGAGGTCGAGGCCGAAGCGGTTGGTGTAAAGGGAGGAATTCTCAAACTTCTGGGCTGGCATGGCAAAGGCCATGGGGTTAGTGGCGCTCACCGGCTGAGAGGGGTTGAAGAACGGGTTGATCTGGGTATAGGCGACGGCATCTCCCTGCAGGTAGTCATACCTGAAGCGGTAATCGCCGCCGATGGTGAGCCACTGGCCGAGGGATTTTTTCTTGGTCTGGTCAACCTGCTGCTTCAGTTCGTCGACCTGCTTGGACAGCGAGTCTATCTTCTGCTGCAGGTCCTGCTCGGCTCCCCAGGACGAAAGCGGCATGAGGAGCGTGCCGGCAAAGAGTCCCATGGCGAGTTTCTTCATCGATGTGTTCATCCTTTTACCTCCAAGAGTCTAAGATTGGTAGCTATACACGGGTTGCCGCGAGGCGGTCGCTTCCTCCTTGCGGCATATCTGGCTGTTGTTGTCCTTCACCTCCCTTCCATCACGGGCTGATTTCTGATTCGACGTGCAGGAAATAACCGCAACTCTAAATAAGCGTGGAAAATCTTCAAACTGTTATATATGAAAAAAGCAATATATGTACCAGAATTAAAAGAATTTTCTAACTATTGGATTATATTGATTTTAGTATGAAGCAAGACTTCTACGACCAAGAGGGAAAAAATGGTGGGTGGCCATATGACGGAAGCAAGGCGGCAGAATCACCGACACAAAGCGGCAGCGGGGTGAAACCTGTTGACTTTCGGGGGAAGCATTGCGTAATATTCACTTCATCATGTCGCATGACCACCCCGCCGTACGCGCAAAATATCTCTACATCGAAACCTTCGGCTGTCAGATGAATGTGAGCGATTCGGAGAAGATCGTCGCCCTCCTGAAAGGGGTGGGCTATGAGCCGACCCGCGATTCCGCCCGCGCCGACCTCATCCTGTTCAATACCTGCAGCGTCAGGGCAAAAGCCGAGCAGAAGGTCTACCAGCACCTCGCCAAGTTCAAGGGGGCGAAGAATGGCGACCGCCGCGTTCTTATCGGCGTGGGCGGCTGTGTGGCCCAGCAGGAAGGGGAGCGGCTCCTCGAGAAGGTCCCCCACCTCGACCTCGTTTTCGGCACTCACAACCTGCACCGCCTCCCCGAGATGGTGCGGGCGGCAGAGGAAGGCGGGCGGCTCGCCGAGGTTGATTTCATCGCCAACGAGACGCGGCGCGACCTCTTCCCCATCGATGACGCGCCGGGCGGTATAACGCGCTTCGTCACCATCATGCAGGGATGCGACAACTTCTGCTCCTACTGCGTGGTCCCCTATGTGCGCGGCCGCGAGATCAGCCGGCGGGCCGCCGACGTCGTGGCGGAGATCACTGCCCTGGCGGCAAAAGGGGTGCGGGAGGTGACGCTCCTGGGGCAAAACGTCAACTCCTACGGCTTGAAGGAGCCGGGAGAGCCCGATTTCGCCACTCTCCTCAGGCAACTCTCGGCCATCGAGGGCCTGGAGCGGATCCGCTTCACCACGTCCCACCCCAAGGACATATCCGAGCCGCTCATCGCCTGTTTCGCCGAACTCCCCAAGCTCTGCTCCCATATCCATTTGCCGGTCCAGGCGGGAAGCGATGCCATCCTGGCCGCCATGAAGCGGGGTTATACCCGCAGCCAGTATCTCGATGTGGTGGCCCGGCTCAAGGCCGCCCGTCCCGATCTCCAGATCACGGGCGACATGATCGTCGGCTTTCCCGGTGAAACCGCCGAAGACTTCGAAGAGACCCTCTCGCTCATGGAAGAGGTGCGCTACGCCGACCTCTTTTCCTTTATCTATTCGCCCCGTCCCGAAACGACCGCGGCCAAGCTTCCCGATCCCGTGGACCGTGCTGAGAAGCAGAACCGTCTCGAGCGGCTCCAGGCGCTGCAGCGCGCCATGACGCTGGAGAGAAACCAGAGCCTCGTGGGAAGCTGCCAGCATGTGCTCGTGGAAGGCATGAGCAAGCGCGGCGACCAGCTCTCCGGGCGCTCTTCGGGTAACCGCACGGTCAATTTCGCCGGCGCTCCCTCCCTCATCGGCACCATCGTGCCGGTGCGCATCATCAGGGCTTACCAGAATTCGCTTCTGGGCGAGATGCTGTGACGCCTGACGCCCTGTCCCGTCCCTAACCACGTCAAAGAGGTCTGCATGTATCATGAGATGAAACTGTTCGGCTTTGCCGTCGACCCCC
>DATDMX010000171.1:0-3360 GCA_036518575.1 Geobacteraceae bacterium
AGCACCACGCTCTCCCCTTCTTCGGCCACGCCTACGTGGGCTACATCCCCCACGAGCATATCTTCGGCATCTCCAAACTGAACCGACTCGTCCACCTCTACACCAAGCGCTTTGCCGTGCAGGAACGGATCGGTCGCCAGATTGCCGATGCCCTCGTGGCGATCCTCCAGCCCCACGGCGTGGCGGTCTATCTGGAAGCCCACCATCTGTGCGTGGAGATGCGCGGGGTGCGCGACAAGACCCCCATGACCCGCACGACCCACTGGCGCGGGCGCTACGAGGAGGATGAAGCCCTGCGGCAGGAATTCTTCGCCGCCTGCGGCCTCATGCGATGATAAAGAGCCGTGGCAGTCATTTACGGGCCAGTTCCAAGGAGTTGTCATGAAACTTGAGGGAAAGGTTGCCCTCGTTACCGGCGCCGGCGTGCGGATCGGCAGGGAGATTGCGCTCGCTCTGGCTGCCAGGGGGGTAATACTCGCGCTCCACTACGGCACGTCGGTCACGGCGGCCGAGGAGACGGCTGCCCTTGTGCGGGCGCTCGGGAGCGAGGCCGAGCATTTTCAGGCTGACCTGCGGGATACCACCCATGCGGCCGGGCTCGTGGAGCGGGCAGCCGGGCGTTTCGGCCACGTGGACATCCTCGTGAACTCCGCCGCCATCTTCCTCTCCGGTGACCTGGCGGAGACTACCGAGGAAAACTGGGACGCCCATTTCGGCGTGAACCTCAAGGCCCCCTTCTTTCTCTGCCGCGCCTTTGCCCGGCACGTGGGCGGGGAGCGCGAGGGGTGCATCATCAACATCGCCGACTGGCGCGCCGTGCGCCCCGGCCCCCACCACCTGGCCTACACGCTCACGAAGAGCGGCATCGTCACCCTCACCGAAAGCCTTGCCCTGGCGCTCGCACCCAACGTGCGGGTGAACGCCATCGCGCCGGGGGCGATTCTCCCGCCGCCGGGAGCGGACGACGCCCACCTGGCGCGCCTGGCAACGCGCATCCCCTTGCGGCGAAGCGGCTCCCCGGCCGAAGTGACACGGGCGCTCATCTATCTTCTGGAGGCGGATTTCGTCACCGGCGAGCTCCTCTTCGTGGACGGCGGCGAGCGGCTTATGTAGTCTGGACATTCGTAAATGCTCAAACTCAATGGGACGCGGATAAAATCGGAAAAAGGCGGATCAATGCGGAGTTAAAAACTTTATGATTTGGTGTTTGGGTTAGGGTAGATCCGCCGTTATCCGATTTTGCCGCTTTTTCTGCGTTCCATTTTTGATTCTGAAAGGCAAACCATGACAGACGAAATTCGCATCGACGACCTCCTCCTGCGTACCATCATCGGCATTAACGGCGACGAGCGGCATGATCGCCAGGATGTGCTTGTAAGCCTCGTCCTTCACGTGGACACCCGCCGGGCCGGGGAGACGGACAATATCGACGACGCCCCAGTCAATTACCGCACCCTCGCCAAGCGGGTCATCAAGACCGTGGAGGGGGGGGACTTCTTCCTCGTGGAGCGGCTCGCCGCGGTCATTGCCGACCTGTGCCTCGAGGAGCCCGGCGTGAAACGGGTGCGGGTGACGGTACAAAAGCCGGGGGCGCTTCGTTTCGCCCGTTCCGTCGGCATCACCATCGAGCGGGAGCGCGCCGGTGCCAGGTGATACCCCCCCCCTGAATGAGGCCTACCTTTCGTTGGGCTCCAACATCGAGCCGGAGGCAAATCTTCCTGCAGCGGTGCGGGAACTGGCCCGCTTCGGCCGGATCGTGCGGGTCTCCTCGGTGTGGGAGAGCCCGCCGGAGGGTTTCGCCGACCAACCCCATTTTCTCAACGCCGCGCTCCTTCTTGAGACGCACCTTCCGGCCGCGGAGCTCAAGGAGCGCGCCATCGCCGCCATCGAGGCCCGCCTCGGCCGTCAGCGCAGCGCCAACCGCAATGCCCCCCGCACCATTGACATCGACATCATGCTCTTCAACCACGAGTGCCTCACCATCGGCAGTCGCACCATTCCCGATGCGGAGGTGCTGGAGCGCCCCTTCGTCGCCATCCCCCTGGCAGAGATTGCTCCCGCTTATCGCCACCCCGTCACCGGCGAGACCCTCGCCGTCATCGCCAGTCGCTTCGACCCACTGAAGGCAGGGTTGGTGCGGCGGGATGATGTTGTGCTTGCACCGTCCGTTTGAAGTGTGGAGGGGTATATGCAAAAAGGGGAAAGCTTTCGGCCTTCCCCTTTTCTTTTGCGCTCTTCCAAGTGAGCTTAAGCGATGGTGATGCCATCTATCTCTACCGTGCCGCCCGTGACGGTGAGGGAGCCGCTTATGGTCGTGGCGCCGCCCCTGGTGGTGAAGGAGGAGTCGTATCCTCCCCGGAGCGTCACGGTCACAGCGCGGTTGCAGTTGAGCGCTTCGCTGAAGGTGAGATCCCGCAGGCGGATGGTCTCTCCGTCGCTTGCAGCCGCATAGGCGTCACCGATGCGGCCGAAGGTGGTGCCGCTGCCGGCGTTCTTGACGTTGGGTCCCCATGTGAAGAAGGCGGTAACGCTCTTCATGCCGTTCATGGGTACCTGGCAGGCGCCCGAACCGCTACAGTCGCCGCTCCAGTTGCTGAAAAGGGCGCCCGTTTCGGGCGTGGGAGTGAGGGTGACGACGGTGCCGGAGGCGAAGTTCTGAATGCAGGTTCCGGGGCAGGTGCCACCGGGCGGGGTCGGGGTCGCGGAGATGCTGCCGGAAACGCCGCTTACTGCCAGGTTCAGGGCATAGGTGTCAGACGACACGAAGCTGAAGCCGACGGTGCAGTTGCCGCTGACTGCCCCGGTAGTATAGGTGTTGTCGGCAAAGGAGCCGGTCGCACAGCTCCCGGAGACCGAAGAGGCCGGCCGATAGCCCGTGTCGGGGGCGAGGGTGAAGACGGCGCTCCCGCCCGTGCCGGTGTAGGAGGTGGCGGGGGAGGAGAGCGTGCCATTGCCGCCGGAGACGCTGGCACTCACTGCATACTGGGAGAGGGCCTTGAGGGCGACGTTTGTGTTGGGATAGGACGACGTGACGTCGGTCCAGGCGGAGCCGCTGTAGCTGTAGTAGCTTTGCCCGGCGGATGCCGTGGCCTGCGAAGCGTAGCCGCCAATGGGGTACTCCAGGGGGATGGGGTAGTCGTACCCGGGGGTAGTGAGCGTGATCACGACGGAAAATTTTTGCCCCGCCGTGACTGCCACCGGGGTGAGGGGTACCACTTGATAGCCGGGCGTGGCCAAGGGCTGGCCGGTACCGCTGGCGGCCAGGGTGCCGGACCGTGGGTTGCCGGTGGTGACGCCGGTATAGACATACCAGTCATAGGTGGAGTTGGTGGCCGGGTTGTACAGCCCGGCGCCGGTTAT
>DATDMX010000172.1:0-4245 GCA_036518575.1 Geobacteraceae bacterium
ATCCCCTCAGTCCAAGAGCCGCCACGATCGCGCAGGGAAAATCCCTCTTCACCATTAACTGCGCCATGTGCCACGGCGCCACGTCGGCGGAACGCGGCCCGGTGGGCAAGAAGCTCGTTCCGCCTCCCCCCGCGCTCGACCCCGCCATGGTGCAGGGGCTTAGCGACGCCGCCATTTTCAAGGCTGTCACCCTCGGCTTCGGCCGCATGCCCCCCTTCAAGGACAAGCTCACCCCCCACGAACGCTGGCGCGTGGCCACCTACCTGCGGACCCGGCCATGACGTTGGCCACGTGAGCCGGGGCCAGCCTGAGCGGCACGATTTTCTGTTGACAAAGAGTGGCAGCCTTCGGTATCTTGATATTGACTTTCAATTTTACCAAAGGACGCTACCATGGCCGAATCACGCATGTCATCCGAACGTCTCTCCACGCCGCTTCCCTGGAATAGCCTGGCGACGCGCTTTCCCGACAGTCGCGCCTGTCTCGCCTCGCTCTTGGCCCTGGAAAGCGCCGAGGTCATTGCCGGCGTCAAACCGGCCAACCTGGTCAACATCGCCAACCGGATGCGACCGTGCGGCCAAAACCCCTATGAACTCTGGTACGCCCACGGCGAAGCGCTCCTGGCCGGCACCGGCCTGCAGGCCCTTGTTCTTCTCGACCGGGGGGACGCCCTTCTCCTCTACCTCTACCGAAGCGATCTGCTCCAGGACGTCCTCGTGCGCAAGCCCGTCGCCACCATCCTGGAGAGATGCGGCTACCGCAACCCCGCCAGCATCCCCGCCTCCCTCGCCCAGTTGCAGGCCCGCGTCGCCATGGCGTCGTTTCCCCACGAAATCGGCATCTTTCTCGGCTATCCCCTGAAGGACGTGCTGGCCTTCATGGGGCAGATCGATCTCCCCTTTGCCTGCCAGGGACCGTGGAAAATTTACGGCAAGCCCGAACAGAGCCTCGAACTTGCAGACTGCTATCGGCAATGCCGCTACCGCATGGCCAGACACCTGCAGCGATGCGCCGATCCTGAAGCATGCCTGCGACTGGCGGCGTGAACCAGCCCCGCGACAAGCGGGGTTATTCGATATTCTTGCTCAGATAGAGAATGACCCGGTCGCCGATGAAGTTGACCGTTATGTTCTTGTGCTCATCGCCCCAGACGCAATTCTTCGCCACAAGCGCTCCCGAGCAATTGTCCGGCTTGCCGAGAATGGCGACCACCTCGTCATACGCCATCCCCATCTTGAGCTTGTCGTAGTTCTTCTTGGTGAGCTTGCTGCAGCCACCGAGGAGGATCACAAGCGCAACGAGACATAGGCAGCGCTTTATCATGGCTTGGCTCCTTCGTTTCATTTTTGGGCAAACTCCCACCGGTCGGGATGCTGGCAGATGAACCCCTTCCCCATGGAAAGGGAATGTTCGCAGTAGCGTGGATCCGGCTTTCTCACCCGGCATTCGAACATCTGGTTGCCCATCACACGCGTGCAGCACGCCTTCTCCACGCTGAACAAATCGCCAAACGCCTTCCCGAGCAACTGCTTCACAATGTCCATAGCCATCCCCCTATCAATAAATAAAAAAAGGAAGAAGGGGTTTCCCCCTCCCACGTCCGTAGCGGCTGATCCTGCATCGGGTTAAGACATGAAACAACGCCGTGTCTCCCCGGCGAGCTACCACAGAGGAGACACGGCACCTGCAATGGCTCTAGCGGGCGACCGTAGTCGTCGCCGTTGACTGATCGACATCCGGGTTCTGGTCGGCCACGGTTACCGTCCAGGTGATGACGCCGGTCGCCACGGGCTTATAGGCCGGGAAGGGATAGACTGCCGTGCCGCCCACCGGCGGATTCACGCTCACGGTCTGGCTATAGACCGAAGCCCCGTTTTGCACTCCCACCAGGGTCGCATCGGCGCTTCCCGCTGCGGGCCCGGGGTTAGTCACGGTCAACTGGAGCTGGACCGCTTTCCCCTTGTTCAGGCTCACCCGGCGCGAGGCCGTGAAACCTGAGATGTTGATATCGAGGGGCTGGCTGGCCGTGGGAACCGACCCGGCTCCGCTCAGGTTCAGGGTAGCCGTGGGAGTGGTCAGGTCGTTGCTCACAATGTCGAGACAGCCGGTATCGGTCGTGCCGTCAACCGGTTTGTACGTCACCGACAGGGCCTGGCTGCTCCCCGCCGAAACCGTGAACGGTGCGGCCGGCGACCAGGTGTACTCGCCGGTCGTCCCCGCACACGGAGTGATGGCGGTCACATTCAGGGCTGCGGTCCCCAGGTTCTGCAACTGGGAAGCGAGGGTGGATGAGCCACCGACCGTCACGGTTCCGAAGTTGAGGCTGGTCGGGTTCAGGTTGATGTCCGGCGCTGCCGCGGCCGCCACGGTAAAGGTATTGGTGCTGACGATCTCCCGGCCATGGTTCGGGTTGTTCGGGTCCGGGGTCCAGCGGGAACCGAACGTGGTCGTCCCACCCACCTGGGCCAGGTCATACTTGTTGCCGTACCACGCCACGTTCCAGGTATACGTACCCGGCGTCGACGGTGCCGGCGCGCTCAGGGTGATGGGATAGCCGGCACCCCCACCCGTGCCGTTCGGGCCGGTGGAACGGGAGAGCTCCACCATGTTCTGGTCATAGAGGATTGCCCGTATCCAGCCAGTACGATAGCCGCCAGTGATGGTCACCGATACCGCCTCACCAGGAGCGTACGTGCTCTTGCTGGTCTGACCCTTCACGTTGATGTCGCTTTTGGAGCTCGATGAGTGGGTCCCGTGGGCATGGCAGCCGTTGCAGGTCGCGGTCACGGTGCTGTGACAGCCGGCACAGTTAGTGGTGAAGAATGCCGACTCCGCCCACGCCTCGTTGCCCCCCAACTGGATGGCGACCAGCGCCAGGGCGAGGGAAAAGAATACTGCCATGCTCTTCATACTTTTCTTCATACTACCTCCTTGCGGTGCTTTTTTGCGGAGCACGTGGCTCCGCTTGTTTTAGTCAGCACCCTTCCCGCCTTGCTCGCCGCCCACAAAAAAAGCCGGGCGCCGAATCTCGGTGGGAGATATTTCGGCAACCCGGCTGTCTCGGTGAGACCCTGTAGGCTTTCCGCCCCACCCTCGCGAGTGGTTGAGTAGTATCGTGTATCTCGGGCTGGCTGACGCGGCCCGGCAATAAAAAAGCCGGGACCGCATATCGTTGGATATTTCGGCAACCCGGCTATCTCGTTGAGACCCTGTAGGCTTTCCGCCCCACCCTCGCGGATGGTTAAGTATTATCGTCTATCTCTTCCTGCCACTATGTGATGATGTGGCGGGCATCCTACTCCAGTACCATCCACCAGGCAACAGAAAAATGATTACCTTCTCATAATGAGACAGCTCCCCCCTTGATCATCGACACTTTAGGCCGGGGGACGCCCCCCTTGCCATGGTCACTCAGGGCAATGATTGACATTTGCCGGCTAACTTGCTATGACCATCATCATGAATTCACTCACCAAGGTGCAAGGAGGTTGAACATGAGACTGACCGCTGCAGTGATGGGAATTGCGTTGCTTGCCGCTTCGACGGCGTTCGCCGGCGCCCCCAAGACCTACCAGGTGACTGGCCCGGTGCTCGAACTGAAGGATGACGCCATCGTCGTCCAGAAGGGGAGCGAGAAATGGGTGATCGCGAAAGACAAGGACAGCAAGGTGACCGGTGACCTCAAGGTCGGCAGCAAGGTCACGATCATGTACACCATGAAGGCGGCTAGCATTGAGGTCAAGCCCGAGAAGGCCGAGAAGAAGAAAAAGTAATCCCGCCACACAAAAAGAACAAAAAAGGACCAGCTGCTTTCCAGGAAAGTGCTGGTCTTTTTTTGTGGCGTGAGGGGTTTACAGTTTTTGATAATCACTTTCATTTTATGTGGTATAATGAGGGCATAACGGATGCCGGCCTGATTCTGGAAAGAAAGAAGGTGTGAACTATGAGAGCCAGCACGAAAAACCGCATGATGGGCACGTTCCACAAGCTGAGAGGAAGCGTCAGGATAACCTTGGGCAACAGTTTCAACAAGCGAGGGTTGGCGTTCTCCGGCCGGGTCGAACGGGTCGGAGGGATAATGCAGGTGAAATTCGGCAGAATGGAAAGACGCCTCGGTTGGTAACGGTGAGCGCCACGCAATGACCAGTCGATTTCAGGCTGCCTTGTCGCAGAGGCAGCCTGCTCCTTGCTTCGTCGGCCACGGCGTTACCGGTCCTTCCGGGAATCCAGAAAGGGGTAACCCAT
>DATDMX010000173.1:0-2701 GCA_036518575.1 Geobacteraceae bacterium
ATAATGCCAGCATCATTGGGAAGCTGCAGTGGCAGCCGACGCACATCCCTGACGCCGACAGCGGCCAGCATGGCGAACAGCTCACCCTCCGAATAGGACTGGCCGGAATGGGTGCCAAGAAGCATGTTGAGGGAAAAAAGCGCCGGAAAGAGCGGTGCATCCTTCGCATCATCCAGAATGAACTCCTGGATCATGATAAGGCCACCGGGCTCCAGAGCGGCCACAG
Source organism: Geobacteraceae bacterium (assembly GCA_036518575.1). Taxonomy (GTDB): domain Bacteria; phylum Desulfobacterota; class Desulfuromonadia; order Geobacterales; family Geobacteraceae; genus DATDMX01. The sequence continues at coordinate 227 of DATDMX010000173.1, forward strand.
CCTTTTTGATGATGACGTTGCATCCCTCAGGACCCTCGCTATGTAGAATATGCGAAAGCCAGGCGACATCGAACCGTCCGCGAATCTCATCTTTGATGAAGTCGCCGGCCTGAAATTCGATAGCGTCCGACAGATTAAAGCGCGCAATGGTCTCTTCGGCAAAGCGACGGGTGGAGGGAAGATCGTAGACAACTGCTTCAAGGCCAGGGTTGCGGAGGCAGAAATGAATAGCGTAAGTGCCTGGCCCACCGCCGAGGTCGAGGAGGCGGCGGTGGGCGGAAAGATCCACGTGCGAGGCGATGCGCGGCGCTTGCTGCATGGCCAGGTTGAACATCCCCATGAGAAAGCTTTCTCGGACCGTTTCATCGTCATCACCAGCGACTGGTTTCCGGATGGGAGCGCCCTTCAGCACCGCCTCGTCGAGGTGAGACCAGCCTTGCATCAGGTGATGATGATGGAGGATGATGTGGCCGAGGAAGTCAGGATGCGACCGATTGAGACGGGTGGCGGAAAAAGGAGTTGCTGCGTAGCGCTCGCCGGATTTCTCCACCAGCCCGAGAGCGGCAAGAGCGTTGAGAAGCATGGCAAGTCCCCGTGGGTCGGCGTGAAGCCGCTCGGCAAGTTCCTGAGCCGTCAGCTTCCCGTCGGCAAGGTGAGTAAAGACGTCAAGTTTCACGCCCGCATGCAGAGCGCAGGCGCTCCAGTACCCTCCGGAAAGCTGGAGCAGCTCGGCTGGATTCCACGTTGTCTTTTCCATCCCATCCCTCCCACGGTCGAAGTATCCTTCTTGGAAACCATGCCACACGCCTCACGCTACGGCGTGAGCCAGCGGTTTCAACGTCTTATGTAAAGTCGGAAGTATAGTTGAATTTACGTCAAATGCAAACCCCATAAAAACGGCAACTTACGACTAAAACACAACGCCACGCGTGCATTTTCGGGCCAAAATGCACGCGTGGCGTTGTGTTGTTATCCATCCGTGTCTGTTATACTTGTTTAATCTAACTAGTCAAAGGAAGGCTAGGAAGGCATCCAATTCACGCCGGCAAAGAGCGCAATGCCAAGTCTTGCCTGATTATCTGCTCGAGCGTCGCATCGTAGAATTCGCGCCGGCAATCCACCTCGTTCATGGCGCCCGTGCGCAACAGCGTCATGTAGCGACACCCCCCGAAGCAGATGGGAAGATAGGCGCAGTCGAGGCATTCGTCGTTTTTCCAGACATCAAGGTTGTGGGAGGCGGAGTAGTCCCTCACCCCGTCGGCCAGGGTGCCGATGGCAAGCTCCGGCCACCCCATGAAGGCAGGGCACTTGTAGAGGGTGCCATCGTAGTTAACGACAAGATCGTTGGCAAATTCCACCATGCACGCGGCCATAGTCGGCTTGTCCGCCCTGAAGCCCCGCTTGAGGGTTTCCTCCCGCAGATAGGGACCGGCCTCCCGCAGCCACGGCTCGCTGCTGGAAACGCAGCCGCTGACCGAATCGGGGCCGACCGTCTTGCCGGCCTTGGGGACAACCGGGCCGAACTGGACCAGACCGATCCTCTCCGGGGAAATGCCCTCCTCCAGGAGAACGTCGAGGAGACGCGGAAACTGGCGATAATTGGCGGGAGTGCAATTACCCCCCACCCTGACGGAGATGAGATCGCACACCGCCTTGATGTTTGCCACGATCACATCGAAACTCCCCTTGCCGGAGACGAAGGGACGCTGGAAGTCGTGAATCTCCCGGGGGCCGTCGAGAGTCACCTGGGCGCCGCCAAGTCCCAAGGGGAGAAGCTCCTCCACGAGGGGACGGGTCAAAAGGGTCCCGTTGGTGATGAGAAAGAAGGAAAATTTTGTTCCCCTGACCAGGGCGGCATCATGCAGGGGCCGGGCGATGGCGCGGATGAGGCCGACGGAAAGCAGGCACTCCCCGCCGTAGAAGTCGATCTCCACGTCGCGGCCGTGCTCCATATAATCGCGGATGACGGTTTCCACCAGGAGGCGGGCCGTGTCAGGGGTCATCGTCACCTTTGAGCGGAACGGGTCCTCGAAGCAGTAGGGACAGGCAAGATTGCAGTCGAGCGTCAGGACCGCCAGAGCCCGGAAACGGTTCCTCCGGGCATTGGCTCTTGCCACGAGACCGGCCATCGCCTCCACCTCAGCCACAGGGTCGTCGACGACGATCTCCAGGCGGCGAAGCTCCTCGCACTCGCTCTTTGTGAGAGATCCCTCACGAGCCGCAGCGAGAAGTGCCGCGGAAACGCGGACCGTGGAGCCTTTCCGCGTCGAATAGAGGAGATAGTATCCGGGCTTTTCGGGACAGGGATAGATTTTCCGATACCGGGAAAGGGGCATGGGAGCCTCAAAGACAGAAGAAAGGGGAGCAGCGCTCCCCTTTCTCGGTCTCGGTGAACAAGGTTACGCTTGCCTTGTCGCGTTTGCGGCAGAGCAGCAGGCGGCGAGTTCATCCGCGTCAGCCCGGCCTTCGTCGAGT
>DATDMX010000174.1:0-6648 GCA_036518575.1 Geobacteraceae bacterium
AGGTGCCCCAGACAAGGGAAATGAGCGCCACAATGGCGGCCGCAGTGATTGCAAATTTGGTCTTGATGCTCAGAATCAGGTGGGGCTTCATCGATGACACCGCGTGCCGCAGCCGTAGGGCCTGGACCTGAATTGCCGGGAGAGTTCGCGGTAGTCGGCCGGAAAAGCCGCCGCAAAACCGTTTCGGAATTCCGCGTCCCAGGTTGCGAGAATCTTGCGGTGGGCGGGATTGTTGACGTCGAGGCGCAGCAGGGCATCGGTGACCGCCTGCGTGACATGTTCGGGAGTGTTTCTCGCCGCCACAAGCGGTATGGCGGCGATCGGAGCTGAAGTGGCTATGACGCGAATGCCGCGATTGAGATACTGTCTGGCGATGACTTCTTTGACAGCACCGGCATCGAACTCTCCCTTCATCACGGCCTTCATGACCGCCTCGTGGTTTTTCAGGTTGTCGGCCGCAGCAAGCTCGCCCCGCCCGATGCCGTTCTCGGCCAGGAGCTGATGCGCTACGAGATTGCCCGTCGTGGAGTGACGGTAACCAAAGGCCACCTTTCTCCCCTTCAAGTCTTTGAGGGAGCGGATGGGGGAGTCGTCCGAAGCCACGAAGACGCAGCGGTAAAACGGCGCTCCCTCGTCGTTGAGGGGTTTTACCAGAGGGATCGCACCGTACGCCGCCATAGCCTCTACCACGGCACCGTCGCCGAGGGAAAATATTTGAACCTTACCTTCCCGAAGAAATTTCAGAGCCTCACGGTAGTTGCGGCTGAGCTTCATTTCGAAGCGATAAGGGGTATTGGCCGTCAGGTAATCCAACATCGGCTGGTAGAGTTTGTAAACGGCGACAGGATGGTAGCGGAGGTTGATGCCGAAGTAGATCCGCGGCTTTTCGATGGAGCCGGCAGGATGCGCGAGGAGGAGAAGAAGGATGACGAGAAGGGAAATGTTCCGTGACATTGCTACTCTTTGACCGTGAGCCGGCTATTGCCGGCTCGTACGACGTGATAGCCAATTCCCCGTGTCGCGGTGAGCACCGGGAGTGGTGAGCGCATGATGTCTGATTATGAACTAATCGAGCAAAAGTCGGAACAAAAAATTTCGGCACGTCAGCGGGAAACGGGAAATTGGATCCGCTAGTCGTTGAGGTAAACATCCCGGGCGATTCGCTTGCCCGTGGCGGTGACAAAAATCCTATTGATTAACAGAGGGATTTTACCCCTACCGCTCAAATCGCATTCGTCTCCCAGGTTTACAAGCCAGTCGGCGTCCCAGATGAGATGGAAGTTGGGGGTGTCCAGTTCACCGGGTGAGTGGTGGGAGGCGATGATGGCGCATACCTCGGCCACAAAAGGCTCGGCGTAGCCGAGTGTTTCCAGGATCTGCCGTGCCACCGGCGGTCCCTCGATCTCCTGGAGGTTTCCCGCAGCCGATCCATATTTTTTTTCCGCTTCTGGGATGCCGATATCGTGAAGGAGGGCCGTTGCCAGCACGAGTTCGGGATCGCCGGGTTCGTGCTGGAGCAACTGCCGGGCGAAAGCAGTCACCCGCAATGCGTGGGCGATGCGCCGGCTGTCGGTGTCAAAGTACGTTTCCATGGCTGTCTGAATGCAAGCAAGGCGATATTCCATGTCGTATTTCTCCAGAAGAAATGAGGGATTTCTATTCCTTGACTTCGCCATTGAGGGAGATCGTCACCTCTTTGAAGGGAATGTCTTTCCCGGAGGCTGCGAGGGCCTGGCGTGCAGCCATGACGATTCCGCCGCAGCAGGGGACCTCCATGCGGAGCACCGTTACACTCTTGATGGTGGCGACCCTGAAGAGTTCGGCCAGCTTTTCGGCGTAGAAACGGTTGTCGTCGAGTTTGGGGCAGCCGATGACGAGTGCTTTCCCGGCGAGAAAGTCACGGTGGAAATCCGCATAGGCAAAGGGAACGCAGTCGGCGGCGATGAGAAGATCGGCGTTCTGGAAATAGGGGGCGCTCGTCGGCACGAGATGGAGTTGTACCGGCCACTGGGCGAGCCGGCTCGGCTGCTTGCCTCCTGCCGGCGATGGGTCGGCGGCGGGCCGCTCAAAGCTCATGGCTCGTGAACCGGGGCAGCCGCCGTGCTGCGCCGCCCGGTGAGGCTCCGCCGGGAGAACATGGTGGGCCGGTGCCACGTGGGAATGGCCGCTGTCCCGCAGATGTCCCTCCACTGCCGCTTCGTCGAAGTCGTCGGCCTCCCGTTCGATGATCCGGATGGCGTCCTGCGGACACTCGCCAAGGCAGGCGCCGAGCCCGTCGCAGAGGTTGTCGGCGGCCAGCACCGCCTTGCCGTTTTCGATGCGGATCGCACCCTCGGCGCAGGCCGGAACGCAGAGCCCACAGCCGTTACACTTCTCCGGGTCGATGGTGACGATTTTTCTTATCATTGTCGATTCCTTTCTCAGAAGAAATAATGCCAGAGGTAGTCGAGCCGGCCGCGCAGGATCATGCGCCAGCCGGAAAAGGCCATGACCTCCCGCACTTTAGCCCGGTATTCCTTGCTGTAGCAGTGAATGTGGCAGTGCTTGCAGGAAGGCTTGGGGTCGAGCGGGCATTTGCGGCGCCGCTCCAGGGCATAGGCGAGGAAGCTCTGGCAATCGGGGCAGAGATCCACGCCGCGGCGAAACGTAGCGCTGAGATCGGCCGGCAGGGCGAACGGTGCCTGTGCGCTGTGCCGAGCACGGCAGTAGACGGCCGTAAAGCTGACGAGAACCTTGAGGTCCTTCTTCTGCAGGGGAGTAAAGTGTTCCATGATTTGGAGCTTACCCGAGAAAGCGAGGGATTATTATGACGCAGGTCAAATAATCGCAGGAAACGAGGCGCGACTCAATGAATTATTATTGGAGGCATGGCAAAGGCCGCGTAACGATGTGGCGTGCCGGCAGCACCACGACGCGGTCCGGCACCCTGCGTCGTGTTGGGTGTTTGCTTCCGGCGAGCTTTTTCCTTGACAACTGCGCAGGTACGGCTATTTTTAAAGCGAAATGATTTTTATTTATCCGGCGGACACCAATGCACGACCATCATATGCGGGCCTTGAAAGACCTCAAGCTTAAGGCAACGCCGAAGCGGCTCGCCATCCTTGACCACCTCTCCCGGGAACCAATCTATCGAAGTCCGGAGGACGTCTGGCACTGTCTCAAGGGTGAATTTGGCCGGCTCGGCCTTCCCACCGTCTACCGCAACCTGGAAGAGCTGGCCGCCGGCGGGGTGATCTCCAAGGTTCTCCACCCCAATCGACAGCTCTACTACTTTTATTGTCGCAACCGTGAACACCACCACCATTTCATCTGCATGGCCTGCCGTCGGGTGGAGGACCTGCAAACCTGCGCCGCTGAAGCGCTCGAACGCGAGGTGGGGGAGAAGATCGGTGGCATGGTTCTCTCCCACATTGTCCAGGTGAATGGCCTCTGCCGCGACTGCGCCGGCGAGAGCCGCCCCGGTGAAAGGAGCCCGGAATGATACAACACGTCGGCCATGCCGTCATGATGCTTATCCTGGCACTCGCGCTGACTGCCTGCAACGACCGGAAGGAGGCAGCCGACAACAAGAAGCTGCGGGTGGTGGCGACCATCTTCCCCGTCTACGATTTTGCCCGTATAGTTGCTGGCGACAGGGCGGAGGTACAACTTCTCCTACCGCCTGGCGTCGAGCCGCACAACTACGAGCCAAAGCCGGAGGAGGCGGTCAGGATCAGTCGTGCGGACCTCTTCGTCTACACGGACAGTTACATGGAACCGTGGGCGGGGTCTCTTCTCAGGGGGATTGCGGCGAAGGACGGACCCCTTGTCGTTGAGGCTGGCCACGGTGCCGAGCTCCTGCCGGCGGCCGACCACGGGGATGAGCACGGCGCGGGCGACCACGAAAAGCATGGGGCCATGGATCCTCATATCTGGCTCGATCCGGCCAATGCCCGGCTGATGATCGCGAACATCGCCAGCGCTTTTGCCCAGAGGGACCCTGCCAATGCCGCCACCTACAAGGCGAATGCCGCACGCTACGACGCCGACCTGGCGGCGCTCGACGAACGGTTCCGCAATGGCCTCTCATCCTGCCGGCAGCGGACCTTTCTCCATGGCGGCCATTTCGCCTTTGCTTACCTGGCCAAGCGATACGGCCTCGCTTACCGCTCCGCCTATGGTGTGTCGGCCGAAGCCGAACCAACGCCACGGCAACTCGTGGGACTCGTCCGCGAGATGCGCGAGCGTCACCTGCGTTACATTTTTTCCGAGGAGCTTCTTTCCCCTGCGGTGGCCGAGACCATTGCGCGGGAAACCGGTGCCACGGTTCTCAAGCTTAACGGCATCCACAACGTGGGCAAAGCGGACCTTGACAAGGGTGTGAGCTATCTATCTCTCATGGAGGAAAACCTCAAGAGTCTGAGGACCGGACTGGAATGTCATTAGAACTTCTCACAGTTGCCAACCTTTCCTGTAGCTACAACGGCATGACGGTGCTGAACAATGTCTCCTTCAGCGTGCAGGCGGGAGACTATCTCGGCATCGTTGGCCCCAACGGCTCCGGGAAGAGTACTCTCATCCGCGCCATGCTCGGGCTCGTACCGGCAGATGCCGGGAATATCTGCCTCTTCGGCACCGACCTTGCCCGCTTCCACGAGTGGCGCAAGGTCGGCTACCTCCCGCAGCGCTTGCGTTTCAATCCCAATTTCCCCGGTACCGTGGAGGAAATCGTGAGGCTCGGGCTCTTGGCGGGGAAAAAATTTCCGCGCGGCCGTGCCGGCGGCGACGCCGAAAAAGTGGAGCAAACCCTGGAGCTCATGGGGATCACGCCCATCAGGAAGCGGCTCATCGGTGAACTCTCGGGTGGCCAGCAGCAGCGGGTTTTTCTCGCGAGAGCCGTCGTTGCGGGCCCTGCCATGCTCGTTCTGGATGAGCCGACCACGGCCCTCGACCCCGAGACGCGGGAGAATTTCTATGCCCTCGTTGACAACCTGAACCGGGAATTGGGCACAACCGTCATTCTTGTCACCCACGACAGCTGGAGCATCGGAAGGTACGCCACCCGTTTTCTCTATCTCGATAAACAGGTGATCTTCGACGGCTCCTTCGAGGATTTCTGCCGCTCCCCTGAAATGACGACCTTTTTTGGCGAATACGCTCAGCACCAGATTTGCCATCGTCACCACTGATGGCCGACCGCAGATAAAGGAACAAAGATGGGAATGGCAGAACTCTTCAGCTATGGCTTCATTCAGCGCGCACTCATTGCCGGCACACTTATCGGCGTGTTGTGCGCGGTCCTCGGTGTCTTTCTCGTTTTGCGGCGTCTCTCGCTCATCGGCGACGGACTTGCCCACGTTACCTTTGGTTCGGTTGCCATAGCCCTCTTTTGCCGGGTAAGTCCTGTGTATGTCACCCTCGCGGCGATTCCCCTCGTCCTCCTCTCGTCGCTCGGCATCCTCAAGCTCACCGACAAGGCGAGGATTTATGGAGATGCGGCCATCGGTATCGTCTCTTCCCTCGGTATCGCCTCCGGCGTTATTCTTGCCAGTGCTGCCGGTGGTTTCAATGTCGATCTGTTCAGCTATCTTTTCGGCAATATCCTCGCCATCAGCGCCACGGAGCTTCTCATCTCGGCCCTTCTCTTCACGGTTGTCATTACGGCCGTGGCCCTTTTTTACAACGACCTTTTCGCCATAACTTTCGACGAAGAACTGGCCCGCAGCTCCGGCATCAGGGTGGAGCGTCTCAACGCCGTTCTCGCCGTACTAACCGCGCTTACCGTGGCCCTCGCCATGAAGGTGGTGGGAATCATGTTGATCTCCGCCCTCCTCATTCTTCCTGCCGTCTCTGCCCTTCAGGTCGCCCGTGGATTCAAGGCCACCATTGTCGCCGCTGCCATCTTTGCCGTCGTCTCCGTTGCGACGGGGATTTGCACCTCTTTTCTCCTTAACCTTCCCACGGGCGGAACTATCGTTCTCGTCAGTATTCTCCTCTTTCTTCTTACATTTGCACTGAAGCGAATCCTTCCTCTTAACAGGTAAAAGCCGAAGAAACGGCAGTGACTCTAAGAGACGTTGCCGTCGGCGGCGCCGCGATGGGGGGACTATGCTCATCGACTCCTGCTTGCCGAGGACCGCTGAGGGAGTGTTACAGCGGGGCCGGCGACCGCCCTTTGCAGGCGAAAGAGAATGGTTTCGATGCTGCGTTCGGCCCTGATTGCATCGGCAGCGGACACGCCCCGCCCTCCCCGGCTGACGATCCTCAGATTCTGGCGCATGTTGGTGATGAAACGGCGCCTGAGCTGAGGGCTTGCCTTGCCCTCGGCAGTGTGCAGAAAGTAATAGTCGGCGAACTCCTCGACGGTCACCTTGTTGCTTGCCACAAGCCGTGACAGAGCGACGACCTTTTCCCGCGCATTGGGGACGGTTACCCCGGCTACGAACTTGTCGAGCGACTCGCCGCGACCTTCGTGGGCAATGGCAGAAAGAGGTGTGCCAAGCACTGCAAAGAGGAGAATATGGACCATAACAAAGTGGGAGCGCATCGGTTGGCCTCGCAAAAAAAGGTTCTCATGTCGCGGCGCATGACAGGCAAGTATGAGTGTGCAGGTCGTGCCGCAAATGAGGTTGAAAAAGGACGATTTGCGGTTTAAGGAACGGGAGGGCT
>DATDMX010000175.1:0-4705 GCA_036518575.1 Geobacteraceae bacterium
CTTTGCGCAAGCCATCGCTTCCCCGCGGCTTTGGCGTGGAGTTCGTGGGGGCCGATGTCGCGACTGCCGACGCCATCAGCGCGTTCATGGCCAGGGTCGACACCGGGGGCGGGCAGCTTCTCGAAGGGGCGTACCTCGCCGAACCGTTTTTCTGACAGCCGGCAGGAGGTGTTCGCATGCAGGCAAGCATCAACGGCATCATGATGGCCTATGACGACACGGGGACCGGGCTGCCGCTCGTCCTTATCCATGGGTTTCCCCTCTGTCGGAAGATGTGGCATCCCCAGATGCGAAAGCTACCCGCAGAGGGGTACCGGCTTATTGTTCCCGATCTTCGCGGCTTCGGCGAGAGTGATGCTCCCGATGGTCCTTACTCCATGGAGCTTTTTGCCGATGATGTCGTGGCACTCCTTGACCACCTCGGTATCGACAGGGCAGTGGTGGGCGGCATGTCGATGGGGGGGTACGTCCTCCTCAACCTGTGCGAGCGCTATCCGGAAAGGCTTGCCGGCGCCTGCTTCATCACCACGAGGGCCGGCACCGACGACGAAGCGGGCAGGGCGCGACGGCTGCAGTTGGCGAGGGACGTCATGAAATTCGGCCCCCAGACCGTGGCCGATGCCTTCGATACGCTTCTTTTCGCCGAGCAAAGCCTCAGCGAGCGGCCCAAGCTCGTGGCCGAGGTGTATGGCTGGATGACGACGAACGATTCGCGGGGGCTGGCCGGAGGACTTCTCGCCATGCGGGAGCGCAAGGATTACACGACGTTCCTCCCCTCCATCCGGATTCCCGCCCTTTCCATCGGGGCGGCCGGCGACAAGGCCGCTCCGCCTGAAAAGGCGCGGGAGATCGCCGCAGCCATTCCCGGCTGCCGGCTCTGCATCGTTCCCGACGCAGGACACCTGGCAAACCTTGAACATCCGGCCGCCTTCAACAGATGTCTCCTCGATTTCCTGCGGGAAGTTGCCGTTTGACGTGACTGCGGCTGTCAGGAGGGCAGCGCGCCGTTTTTTCTCAGCAGTTTGGCGACCGCTTGCGCCAGTTCCCGGTACCCGGCGGCGTTGGGGTGGATATAATCCGACTTGAGGGATCCCTTTCCGAGGATACGGGGAAGACTCTTACCGTCGAAGGGGATGCCTGTCTCGGTGGCCACCTCCCGGTAGAACGGCGGGGGAGTGAGGGAGAGACTGAAGGCGGGAACGCCGAGCAGAACCACGGCGATGCCGCGTTCCCTGGCCAGGCGGACCATGGCACGCAGGTTCTCGGCGGTCTGACGTTCGTCCAAGTGGCGAAGGATGTCGTTGCCGCCGTGACAAAGGATGAGAAGAGCCGGTTTTTCCCGGTCCAGAACCTCCGGCAGACGGGCAAGCCCTTCGGAGGTTATTTCACCCGGGACCCCGGCGTTGACCACGCGGCGGTTGATGAGCACTGCGAGCACGGCGGGATAGCTTTCTTGCGCGGCCGCGCCGGTCCCGTAGGTGATGCTGTCACCGAAGGCGAGCACGACCGCGTCGGCGGGCAGGGCGGGCAACGCTGTTGTCGGTGAGCACCCCCCCGCGAAGGTGCAAAAGAGCAGGAACACGGCTGCGAGCGAGCGCAATGCTGAGTATGGCGGCATAAACGCCTCCTCCTGGCCAAGGATGATACTTTCTGGAGTATACCACAGTCGACGCCTTGCCCTGCCCGAAGGGCAGAGCCGGCGCGACGGTGCTTGCGAACCACCATGCTGTGACGGAGAGCGTATGAAATTGCGGATGTCGGACCAATCGGAACTGAAACTTCCTTTCATTGTTGCCGGGGCAGTGGTTGGGGTGGTTGTGAGCGCCTGGTACGTGATGCGAAGCCTTCGCCTGGCGACTCCCGACCCAGTCTGGACCCGGTTCGTGAATGTGAGTCTCATCCTGTTTGTCTCCATCTATGTCGCCAACCTGCTGCGGCGGGTGACGGAGCTCATTCTTAAGAAGGGAAAGCCGCAGTAGCGCGGGCAGCCTGCCAGATGACCGAGAAGGATTTCAATTCAATCCGCGACTGGTTTACCTCATACAGCCGGTCTTTCCATACCGGGACCGCCGAGCATGACCGCAATATCGCTCTCAAGGAAGAACATACCGCGAGAGTCTGCGCCATCATGGAGCTCCTCGCGCAAAGCCTCCACCTGACGGACAATGACCGGCTCCTGGCAGCAACGATCGCACTCCTTCATGACGTGGGGCGCTTCGAGCAGTACCGGCGCTACGGCACTTTCAAGGACAGCGCGTCCGTGAACCATGCGGCATTGGGCGCGAGGATTGCGGGCGAGAGCGATGCCCTCGCCGCGCTTTCCGAAGAGGAGCGCGAGCTTGTCGTCCGCTCGGTGGCTCTGCATAACGTCTTCAGGGTTCCGCCCATCGCCGACGAGCGTCTCTTTCTCTTCGTCCGCCTCATTCGCGATGCGGACAAGCTCGATATCTGGCGGGTATTCATTGACTACTATGGCCAGCCCGAAGAAGAGCGCGCCTCGGCGGTGAGCCTCGGCTTTGCCGATCTTCCCGTCTGCACGCCGGAGGTTCTGGAGGCTGTGCGTCATGGCCGGATTGCCAATCTTGCCTCTGTGAGGAATCTCAACGATTTCAAGCTCCTCCAGCTGTCCTGGGTGTACGACCTTAATTTTGCCCCCTCGTTCAAGCTGTTGCAGGAACGGGGCTACCTTTCCCGGTTGGCGGAGACGCTGCCGGCAACGGCCGAGGTGAGGGCTGCGGTGGAGGCTGCCCGACGATTCCTCGACAGAAGCGTGGAGGAGCGAGTATGCGCTTGATGCTGACGGTTTTCGCGATGTACTGCCTCATTTCCGGAGGTCGAAGCTGGGGTGCGTCCTCCTGCACGGAGCCGCCCAAACCGGAGATGCCTTCCGCAACTGCGGACAGCAGAGAGATGGAGCAGGCCGGCACGGAGATAAACACCTACATTAAAAAGATGGGTGCCTACCGGGAGTGTCTTCTCAAGATGGTCACCGATGCCGACAATGAGCTTGCTCTGGTCGTGGAAGGATGGAATGCTGCGGTGGATCGCCTCAAGCAGCGCCAGCGGGGCGGTCGGCAGGAAAGATGAGCGGGGACTGCGATGGGCGAGGCCAAGGCTCCATATCCATGCTATACTGTATGGTCGAATTTCAACCTGTAAGCAAGGGGAATAGAACATGGGAAAGATCATCGGCAGAACACTTGCGGTAACGGCAGTATGCGTTCTCCTCGGAGCGACCGTTCTGGAACTCGACGCCCACGCCCGGGCCGGCAGCAGTCGTTCACTCGGAAGCCGCGGGTCGCGTAGCTACTCCCGTCCCGCCACCCTTCCGTCTCAGCCGGCGCCGTCCCAGCCCTACACTCCTCCCCCCACCTACAATCCGACGCCCCAACCTGCGGGAGGCGGCTTTTTCCGCAGCATGGCGGGAGGAATCCTCGGCGGGATGCTTGGCGGCATGCTCTTCCGGAGCCTTGGTTTTGGCGGTTTGGGCGGAGGAATGGGCGGGAGCGGGATAGGCCTCTTCGAGATCATACTCCTCTTCGGTATCGGCTACATGATCTACCGGATGGTGAGGAAGAAACGCGAGGAGTCGGCATACCAGAGTTCCTCTCTTGGCGGTGGTTACCCGTCAGCCGGCAGCACGTACTACCAGGCCGGAGCCCCCGCTTCGGCGGCGGTGAATGACGTGGAGACCGGCCTCTCCCACATCCGCCAGATGGATTACTCCTTTGACGAGGAGCGTTTCCGGGACCAGGTGATGGACATTTTCTTCCGCATTCAGGGCGCCTGGATGAACCGGGATCTGGCGCCGGTCGGCTCCCTTCTCACCGACGAGGTGCGCGGTATCCTCCAGGCGGACGTGGATGGTCTTCTGCGGGAGAAACGGGTGAACCGTCTCGAGAACATTGCCGTACGGAGTGTCGAAGTGGTGGAAGCGTGGCAGGAATCGGGCCAGGATTTCATCACCACCCTCATCTATGCGAACCTGCTCGATTACACCACGGACGACACCACCGGCGCCGTAGTTGCCGGCAGCAAGACCGATCCGGTGAAGTTCGAGGAGTACTGGACCTTCACGCGCAGCGTCGGTAACAACCCGTGGCGACTGTCGGCAATCGACCAGAAATAGCACGCGTGGTCTCCTCCCGGGATGCACGAAAGGGGCGGCCACCACGGTCGCCCTTTTTCGGTTTGGGCTTATGATGATGAATCATGACATGCAGCTGGTGGCACTGCGAAGCATGTTCCCCCCACGCTTCCACGGGAGCATCTTTCTCGTCGGCGGAACGGTGCGGGACTCCCTCCTTGGCAGGCCGGGCGTGGACGTGGACCTCGCGGCCGCTGTCCCGCCACAGGAACTGGCGTCTCTCGGATTTCGCGCCGTTACCCCCAGAAGTGCCGCCCCCATTTGGTTCCTCTGCCCACCCGGCCTCGGCAAGGTGGAGGTGACGCTCCTGGATGGGGCGAGCTCCCTGGCAGAAGACCTCGCCCGTCGCGATTTCACCATCAATGCCATGGCCATGACCCTGGGGGGGGAGATAATTGACCCCCTCGATGGCCAGGGCGCTCTTGCGGCACGACTCCTTCGCCCCTGTAACCCGGAAGTCTTTGGGGATGATCCCGTAAGGATTTTCAGAGCATTCCGGTTCGAGACCGAAGGGTGGCGGCTTGCCCCCGAGGCGGAGGCGCTCATCCGGGGGGCGGA
>DATDMX010000176.1:0-2984 GCA_036518575.1 Geobacteraceae bacterium
ATGGGCAAACGGCGGGGGCTGGTAGTACACGCGGATGCCGTGCTGGAGCAGTTCCCACAGGTAGGCACGGGTCGCCCAGTGGACGTAGGGAAGATTGTTGAGTCCGGGAAGCACGAGGGTTATGGCCACCCCGCGCAGGGCCGCGCAGATGAGGGCAGCCACGAGGGGACGGTCCGGAATGAAGTAGGGGGTCATGATCGCCACCCGCCTGCGGGCGCAGGCGAGTGCCCCCATGACGACGGAATGGAGCGTGCGGAACTCCTTGTCCGGGCCGTCGCTGATCACCCGGGCAAGGGCCGATCCCATTGGAGAGAGGGGCGGGAAAAACCGGTCATCGGTCACCGTCTCCCCGGACACGAAATGCCAGTCCTCAAGAAAAACCCGCTGCAGGTCGGTCACCGCCGGCCCGGTCACCATGAAGTGGAGGTCTTTCACGAGAGGGGGGGGAGCGCTTCTCGCCACGAGGTGGCGAACACCGATATTCATCCCGCCGAAAAAGGCCGTTTCCCCGTCGACGACGAGGAGCTTGCGGTGGTTGCGCAGGTTGACGTAGAACTCCTGACGCAGCGGCAGGAACTCCCCCACCTTGACCCGCGACCCGCGGAAGAGGCGACTGATGAACGGCCGGGAGTATTTCTCGCCGAGACCATCGATGATGACCCTGACCTCCACACCCCGGTCGGCAGCCTCGCTCAGCGCGGCCACGAAACGCCGTCCTACCTCGTCGCTGTCGAAAATGTACGTGCAGAGATTGATGGAATGCCGTGCCCCGGCAATGGCCCCGAGCATGGGGGGGTAGGCACCTTCGCCGTTCAGGAGAAGGTAGAGGCGGTTGCCCGCCTGCAACGGAGCACTCACGACCCGATCGGCAAGGGTGCACAACTCCCTCAGATGCCCCGCGCCCCGCGGCAGTTCATGGACCTGCCCCTTCCGCTCCTGCCCCCCGAAACTCTCCAGGCCGTCCAGTCGCAACCCCAGTTCATGCCAGCTCCTCGCCTTGCGGATGATGCGGTTCACCCCCACGGTCCAGTAGAAGAATGGCCCGACCACCGGAAGCGTCATGCAGACCGTGATCCACCCGAGAGCGGAACGGGGATCCCGCTTCCAGATGAGGGCATGTCCGGCAGAGAGGAGAGAAATCCCGCCTGCGGCCACCACAACGAGTGTCCAGAACAGATGATCCACAACCCCTCCCCGATGCCTCGACACCAGAGGCACCGTCTCGGCACATCGGACGAAAAAAGGGGGCAAAGCCCCCTCATAACGCCACCTATCCCGACATCCCCGTCACAGCAGGCTGTAAGGCTGGGCCCGATGGGTCCACTCACTCCCCGGATACTCGGCCTGGAGCTTCTCGTACGCTTCCTTGAGCGGTTTGGGGTCGTGGGAGGCCTTGAAGCGGGAGACACCCCGCAGATAGATCGCTTCGGGAGCCGCGGCGCTCACGGGGAACTCGGCGAGGAGCCGGTCGATGGTGAGGATGGCATCGTTGAACTGTTCGGCGTCAAAATCGGCCTTTGCCGTCCCGAGGAGCAGGGACGGGATCAGTTGCTCCGGCGGCAGAAAGCCGACCGTCCGATGATGCTCCTTGCCGTAGTAATCGAGGGTAACGAGGGTCGGGGTCCAGGTGACCTTGAACTCGGTGGCGAGAGGCTGGCTGTCGGCCGGAACCCGCAACGGGACGATCCTGGTCATGATGAAATCGCTTACCTTGTCATTGGGATACGTAACCGCATCCATCTGTTTGCAGCCAATTCAGCCGGGGTTGAAGAAATCGAGGAGTATGGTCTTCTTTTCGGCCTGGGCCTTCGTGAGCGCCCGCTGCATGTCGGTTTCCCACACTATGGCTCCCATAATCGAACCTCCTTGCGTGTCGCTGAGCAGGATTTACTCCTATAGTAAAGGGTACCGGAGCACGGGGCGATGTCAAGAATCTGCCGACGCAGCCGAACCCCTTGATGTTTCGTCCGGCAGTGCTTATAATGACTTTGATCGGTGGGACAGGCATTTTTTTGGCGTCCCGCCGGCGCTACCACATACAGGGGTACCTGAATGAACGCGTTGAAAACGACCTTTCTCATGGCTCTAATGACCGTCCTCCTCATGCTTGCGGGACAGGCCATCGGCGGCCGTTCCGGCATGACCTTCGCCCTCATGATGGCCGGGGTGATGAACTTCGCCTCCTACTGGTTCTCCGACAAGATCGTCCTCGCCATGTACGGAGCCCGGGAGGCAAGCGAGCAGGATTTTCCCCAGTTCTTCGGGCTCGTGCGCCAGCTGGCGGTCCAGGCCGGCATCCCCATGCCCCGGGTCTACATCATCGACTCCGAAACCCCCAACGCCTTTGCCACCGGCCGCAACCCGGAACACGCGGCCGTTGCCGCCACGAGCGGCATCATGCGCATCCTCACCCGCGACGAACTCCTCGGCGTCATGGCCCACGAGCTCTCCCACGTGAAGCACCGCGACATCCTCATCTCCTCCATTGCCGCCACCTTTGCCGGGGCCATCACGTACCTCGCCCACATAGCCCAATGGGCCGCCATTTTCGGCGGCGGCCGTAACCGGGACGAAGAGGGGGGCGGCGGACTGGGGCTTCTGGTCATGGCGATCATCGCCCCCATCGCGGCCATGCTGATCCAGATGGCCATCTCCCGGGCCCGGGAGTACGATGCGGACAAGGGAGGCGCCACCGTCTCCGGCAACCCCCTTTACCTGGCCAGCGCCCTGCGCAAACTGGAAATGGCCAACCGGCAGATCCCCATGGAGGCGAACCCCGCCTCTGCCCACATGTTCATCGTCAATCCCCTGACCGGCGGCGGGATCGCGTCCCTCTTCTCCACCCATCCCCCCATCGAGGAACGGGTCCGGCGCCTGGAGGCGATGGCCTACGGCCCCCGGTAGAACGACCGACTCTTCAACCTCGCAGCGCAGGCGGTTGAGCCTGCGCTGTTTCTTTTTCTGCAGCACCTTTCCCCGGCAGA
>DATDMX010000177.1:0-2896 GCA_036518575.1 Geobacteraceae bacterium
CCTTAACAATGATCCATCAAAGCTGGCTCGTGGTCTATTCAGGGATGGCACCCGTGTCGCTCCCACTGCGCCCATGGAGGGAGCACCTCCCTTGATTTCAGAATACGATTGGTCCCGTGTGCGCACTCCGGGAGCACAGGAGTGATATGGGTGCCGTCCCTTCTTTTCTGGTGTGGGCGTTGGGCGAGCACGGGAGACCATCGGGCTGCGGGGTGCGCGAGCAAAGGAGATCAACAGCCCTCATCCCTCACTGCCCCTCGCCGGAGCAGGAGTCCACCATCCTTCGTTGCTTTCCTTCTTGCTTGAATTTGCTGCCACCCCGTCGTAATGTCCTGGACGCATCGTGTCGAATGTCGCCGATTCGGTGAGTGGACGATGAAACACAAACTCCCGGCGCAAGATCTCCTCCTCGTCGGTATGATCGCGGCAGCGGGCCTGTCCGGTCTGCTCGTTCGATCCCTGTTCCCGAATCACATGTGGGTGAACCTCCCGCTCCATTCCACCGTGGAAGCGTTAGGTGGGTTGGCGGCTGGCCTGATGGGCCTGGTGTTACTCGCGCGGAAAGCGGAGTGGGAAGACGAGAGGCTCCAGGGAGTGGCGAGCGGTTTACTGGGAATGGGGATACTCGAAGGGTTTCACGCGGTCTCCTCTCCCGATCAGGGCTTCGTGCTGTTGCGCAGTGCAGCCAGTCTCCTCGGGGGCGTGGCGTTCTCTTTTGTGTGGCATCCACCGGGGATGATCGGGAAGCGGACCAAAGATCTGATGCCCTACCTCGTCATCGGCCTGACGGTCGCCTTCGGAATGTTCACGGTCGCCTTTCCTCACCGCCTACCCCGATTCACGGTGCAGGACCAATTCGCGCCGATTGCCCTCGCGGTGAACGGTGTCGCCGCCGTCTTGTTCCTTGCCGGCGCGGCGGGTTTTTGGCTCGAGTCCAAACGCACCGGCAGGCCCGAACATCAGCTCTTGGCAACGTTGGCGATCTTGTTCGGATTGGCCGAAATGATGTTTCTGATTTCCGCCCCGTGGGAGAGCGAATGGTGGACCTGGCACGTCGTGCGATTCGCCGCGTACGTGCTCGCGTTGACGTATGTGAGCCGCGGCTATGTGCGGATGGTCAGCGACATTCGAAGAGCCCTGGCAAATACCAAGCGGTCGGAACGGCGTCTGGCCGCGGAATATGCCGTGACCCGGATCATGGCCGAGTCGGCCACCATTAAAGATGCCGCGCATGGCGTCCTGCGCGTGATCGGGGAGAGTCTCGACTGGGAAGTCGGCATGTTCTGGGCCATGGATGATCAGAATCAGGTCCTCCGGTTCGTGGATCTCTGGCATGCGCCCGGCGTGGAGGCCAAGGAGTTCATTCAAGACAGCAAGGACCGGACGTTTCAACGTGGAGCCGGCCTCGTCGGTCGTGTCTGGGACACGGGCAAGCCGATCTGGATTCCCGACGTCTGTGCCGACTCTACATTTCGCCGCGCGGAAATGGCCGCGCGGGTCGGCCTGCACGGCGCCTTCGCTTTTCCCGTGCGCAAAGGCGAGCGGTTGTACGGCGTCATCGACTGCTTCAGCCGAACCAGCCATGAGCCGGATCGGGAGGTCCTCGCGATGGTGGCGGATCTCGGGATCAAGGTCGGTCTGTTCGTGGACCGCAAGCGGACAGAAGAGGAACTCCGTCAAACCGAGGCCCGCCTGGTGCAGGAACAGCGGCTCGCCGAAGTGGCGCGGGTGTTGGGCGACATCGGGCACGACCTGAAAAATATGCTGATGCCCATCTCGAGCGGCGCCGGACTCCTCGAGGAGGAGCTGAGCGAATGTTTTTCAAAATTGCCGGAGCCGACGGCGACGGCCATCAAACCCACGCGTGAGATGACCCATGAGTTGATCGAGATGATCAGGCAATCCTCCCGGCGCATCAACGACCGGGTCAAAGAGATGGCCGATTCCGTCAAGGGCCTGACGCGGCCTCCGCAGTTTGCGCCCTGCCGCCTGGCCGACGTCGTGTCGAACGTGTACAAAACGCTCCGAGTCCTGGCCGACGAACGTCAGGTGGCGCTCCGCGAGGAGGGACTCGACAGCCTGCCGGTCATCCGGGGCGATGAGAGCCGGCTCTTCAACGCGATCTACAACCTAATCAATAATGCGATTCCGGAAGTCTCCGCTGGCGGATCGGTGACGGTGCAGGGACGCCAGGATGAATCGAAAAAGCACGTGCTGCTGTCGGTGATCGACACGGGCAGGGGCATGTCACCGGAAGTCCGTGATAGTCTCTTCTCGTACCAGGCGATCAGCCGCAAGGTCGGGGGCACGGGACTCGGCACGAAGATCGTGAAAGACGTGGTGGATGCCCATGGCGGCACGATCACGGTGGAAAGCACCGAAGGGAAGGGGACGGCGTTCCATATCACCCTCTCGATTGAGGGCCCATCTCATCAAACTGTGAGCGCTGTCCAGAGCTAAGAAGGAGACAGCGAAGACGGATGTCTTTCCTGCTCCAGCGCTTCGGTACGACCACACTAAAGTTGGAGGGACGAGGGCCGTCGATCTCCCGTGCTCGCGCACCCCGCACAAAAGCTAACCGTATTGCTACGCTATGGGCAGTGCTCGGTGCATGCGCGCAGTGGGAGATCAATCAGCCCTCGTCCCCGAGGAGGCAAACGAGCAAGCTTGGAGGGATCATTGGAACAACAAGTGTGGTACCCGCGCCTTCGTGCAAGTCGCAGGTAAGACAACCGTCTTCACGTTCGCCACGTGGGAAGGAAGGGGAAAAAGGTACGTGGTATCTTGAGAGGTCCTATTCGAGAGGTATCAGTCTCGCCGTAGGGTGAAGGATACGAGCGAGCTGGAGCGGATGGCACGACGTAAAGGAGAAGCGATATGACCGATGACAAAACAC
>DATDMX010000178.1:0-3889 GCA_036518575.1 Geobacteraceae bacterium
CGCTCGGGGTTCTCGTTTCGGGGGTGGCCCACGAGATTAACAACCCCACGGGGCTCATTCTCCTCGATGTTCCCATCCTCAAGCGCGCCCACCAGGACATCGCCCCCATCCTGGAGGAGCATCACGCCGGGCACGGCGACTTTTCCGTCGGCGGTGTCTCCTACGAGGAGATGCGCGAGGAGATTCCCCGGCTCCTCGACGAGATGCAGGAGGGAGCAAAGCGCATCAAGCGCATCGTCAACGACCTGAAGGACTTTGCCCGGCGCGACGATACCGGTGGCAAGGGGCGTCTCGACCTGAACGACGTGGCTCAGACGGCTGTTCGCCTCGTGGACGCGACGATCCGCAAGTCCACGACAAGATTCAGGGCCGAGTACGGCGAAGGGCTTCCGGAGGTCTGGGCAAACGCCCAGCGCATCGAGCAGGTGGTGGTGAATCTGGTGCTGAACGCGTGCCAGGCGCTGCCGGATGCGGACCACGGCATCACCGTCACGACCCGCCACGATCGGGCCCGGAGATGCGTGCTCCTCGAAGTCCGCGACGAAGGGGTGGGCATTGCCCCCGAAGACATCCCACGACTCACCGACCCCTTCTTCACCACCAAGAGGGAGAGCGGCGGGACCTGGCTCGGCCTCTCGGTATCCGCCGGCATCATGAAGGAACATGGGGGGAGCCTCGACTTCCAATCCACCCCCGGTGAAGGGACGACCGTCATCATGACACTGCCGGTGAAGACAGAGGAGGATACTACGTGACACAAAACCAGAACCTCTATCCCGCATTTTCCATCCTGCTGGTGGACGACGAGCCGGCGTGGCTCCGATCCCTCTCTCTCACCCTCAAGAGCAGTGCAGGGATAACCAACATCGTCACCTGCGAGGAGAGCAGGGAGGTCATGGGCATCCTCGACCGGGGGGGCATCGGCCTCGTCACCATCGATCTCACCATGCCCCACCTTTCGGGGGAGGAGCTCCTGCGCCAGATGGGGGAGCGCCACCCGGAGGTGGCCGCCATCGTCATCAGCGGCCTGAACCAGTTGGAGACAGCGGTGCGCTGCATGAAGCTCGGGGCCTTTGACTACTTCATCAAGACCGATGAGCAGGACCGCATCGTGGGGGGCATTCTCCGGGCGGTGCGCATGCAGGAGATGCAGCGGGAGTACCTGGACGTTTCGAACCGCCTCGTATCGGGGGAACTACGCCACCCCGCAGCCTTTGCCGCCATTGTCACCGCCGACCGGGGAATGCTGGCGCTCTTCTCCTACGTAGAGGCAGTGGCCACAAGCCCGCAACCTCTTCTCATCACCGGCGAGAGCGGGGTCGGCAAGGAACTCGTCGCCTCGGCCGCCCACACCCTGAGCGGCTGCCGCGGGAAGCTCGTGACGGTGAACGTGGCAGGGCTCGACGATACCGTCTTTGCCGACACGCTGTTCGGTCATGTGCGGGGGGCATTCACCGGCGCGGAGCAGATGCGGCGGGGGATGGTGGAGGAAGCGGCTGACGGAACGCTCTTCCTCGACGAGATCGGCGATCTCTCCATCGCCTCCCAGGTGAAGCTCCTGAGGCTCCTCCAGGAGGGGGAGTACTTCCCGTTGGGAAGCGACCAGCCGAAGCGCCTCAAGGCGCGGGTGATCGTGGCTACCCACCAGGACCTCAGCGCCAGGGAGGCCGCCGGGGCGTTCCGGCGCGACCTCTACTACCGACTCCGCACCCACCGGGTGCACGTGCCACCCCTGCGGGAGCGCAAAGGAGACATACCGCTTCTCCTGGACCATTTCCTGACGGAGGCGGCCCGCACCCTCGGCAAGCAGAAGCCCACCCTCCCCCGGGGACTGGCGCCGTTTCTGGCCTCCTACACCTTCCCGGGCAACGTGCGGGAGCTCAAGGCCCTGGTCTTCGATGCAGTGAGCGTTCACCGGGAGGGCCCCCTCGCCATGGATTCCTTCGCGAAGGCGGTGGAAGCGGCGCAAGCGGCGGCCCCTCCTGCCACCCCCTCCCCCCGGGAGAATCCCTTTGCCGGCTTTGCCGAACTCCCCACTTTCAGCGACGCTGCCGGTTTTCTCGTGGCAGAGGCCATGCACCGGGCCGGCGGCAATCAGACCCTGGCGGCACGCCTTCTCGGCATATCGCAGCCCGCCCTCAACAAGCGCCTGCGCAAGGCGAAGGAAGATGATCCCGCATAACCGCAGGTTATACGCCATAACCTGCGGTTATAGTGTAGCTACCACACTGAAACAATTAACATTTTTCCTCCAAACATCCCACTGGCCATAGCCTGAGGTTATAACGGCTCGTTGCCACAGAATGTCCCCCTTTACAAATCCCTCATAATTTCAACACATTACACACCACTCATTTCTTGGCATTCTCCATGCTCTTACCAGGATAGAAAGAGACGGGCCACCAACGAGCCCGTCCAGACCATGGTAAGAAGCGGAGGTTCGTCATGGCAATGTTCTGGATCCAATTCGTACTCGTCCTCGGTGCCATTCTCATCGGTATCCGCCGGGGCGGGGTGGCCCTCGGTCTCATCGGCGGTCTCGGCGTCGCACTCCTGACGCTCGTCTTCCGCAGCTCTCCTGCCGAACCACCAATCGGCGTCATGCTCATCATCCTGGCGGTTGTTACCGCCGCGGCTACCCTGCAGGTGGCAGGCGGCCTCGACTACCTGGTACAGCTGACGGAAAAGATGCTGCGCGCCCACCCCAAATACGTCACCGTCCTGGCGCCCTTGAGCACGTTCTTCCTCACGGTCTGCGTCGGAACCGGCCACGCGGTGTACGCGCTCCTGCCGGTCATTGCCGACGTCGCCATCAAGACCGGCACCAGGCCGGAGCGCCCCATGGCCATTGCCAGTGTCGCCTCCCAGATGGGGATCACCGCGAGCCCCGTAGCGGCCGCCGTCACCTTCTTCCTCGGTTTCGCCGCCAAGACCGGCCATCCCGTCACCCTCATCGACATCCTCTCCGTGACCCTGCCGGCCGGGATCGTCGGCGTCGTGGCCGCCTCGGCGTGGAGTTTCAACCGCGGCAAGGACCTGGACAAGGACCCCGAATACCAGGCACGCCTCGTCGACCCCGACTTCCGTAAAACAATCGCCGCCGACGTCACCACCCTCGACAAGAAGATCTCCACCACCGCCAAGGTCTCCGTGGCGCTCTTCTTTACCGGCGTTGCCACCATCATCCTCTTTGCCCTCTGGCCTGGACTCCTCCCCATGGGCGCCGACAAGAAGCCCGTACCCATGACCACCGTCGTCCAGTTCGTCATGCTCGCCTATGGTGCCTTCATCATGTTCGCCGGAAACGTCAAGGCCAAGGAGATCGCCAACTCGAGCGTCTTCATCGCCGGCATGACCGCCGTGGTCTCCATCTTCGGCATCGCCTGGATGAGCGACACCTTCATCACCGCCAACAAGAAGTTCCTCGTGGACAACATCGGTATCATGGTGAAGATGGCCCCCTGGACCTTCGCCATCGCCACCTTCTGCATCTCGGCCTTCGTCAAGAGCCAGGCAGCCACCTTGGCCATCACCCTGCCGCTCGGGGCGGCCCTTGGACTCCCGGTATCACTCCTCCTCGGCCTCGTTCCCGCCAGCTACGCCTACTTCTTCTTCGCCTTCTACCCGAGCGACCTGGCCGCCATTAACTTCGACCGCACCGGCACCACGAAGATCGGCAAGTACCTCCTCAACCACAGCTTCATGATGCCGGGCCTCATCGGCGTGAGCGTGTCGACGGTCACCGCGTACCTCATCTCGCAGGTCGTGCTGTAGTCTCCGACATACGTATCGGATCAAAAATGAAAAACGGGCTGCCTCCGGGGAAAGGCAGCCCGTTTCTTTTTCCGCGCGTGCGACTGCTTCAAACCGGAAGGCTCACCCGAACCAG
>DATDMX010000179.1:0-3886 GCA_036518575.1 Geobacteraceae bacterium
GGGGCCTTCTCCTTTCCTTCGCACCAACCAGTCTTCAGCAGGGGAACGAAATGATCGACGGACAGTTCACGCTCGGGGTCGAGGAGGAGTACCAGATCGTCAGCCCGGAGACGCGCGACCTGCGCAGCTACGTCAGCCGCCTCATCGAGGACGGCAAGAGCGTGCTGGCCGAGCGCGTGCGCCCGGAGATGCACCAGTCGATGGTCGAGGTGGGCACCACGGTCTGCAAGGACGTGGCGATGGTGCGCAACGAGCTGTGCGAGATGCGCGGCGAGCTTGACCGGCTCGCCCGGAAGGGAGGCCTGCGCATCGTCGCCGCCTCCACCCACCCCTTCAGCGACTGGAAGACCCAGGACATCACCGACCACGATCGGTACCGCAACATCGTCAATGACCTCCAGGACGTGGCCCGCGCCAACCTCATCTTCGGGCTGCACATCCACGTGGGCATCAAGGAGAAGGACGTGGCCACCACCCTGGCCAACCAGATCCGCTACTTCCTGCCCCACCTGCTCGCGCTGTCGTGCAGCTCGCCGTTCTGGGAGGCGCGCAAGACCGGCCTCATGAGCAACCGGTGCGCCGTGTTCAAGCGCTTCCCAAGGACCGGCATCCCGGATGAGTTCGACAGCAACGAGGAGCTCGAGCGTTTCACCAAGCTGCTGATCAAGACGGGCTGTATCGACAACGGAAAGAAGATCTGGTGGGACGTCCGGGTTCACCACGTGTATGACACCGTGGAGGTGCGCATCTGCGACATGCCCACCCATATCGAGCACACGGTGGCCCTGGTCGCGCTGGTGCAGGCCTTGATGGCCGAGCTGTATTTGATGTTGCGCCGCAACACCGGTTGGCGCAGCTACGCGCGGAGCCTCATCGAGGAGAACAAGTGGCGAGCCATGCGCTACGGCACCGAAGGCAAGCTCATTGACTTCGGGATGGAGGCCGAGCGCCCGTTCCCCGAGCTGGTCAAGGAGATGGTCGACCTGGTCGATGAGACGACCTCCATCTTCGGCACGCAGAATTACATGAAGATTATCCAGCAGATCGCCCACGAGGGCTCGAGCTCCCAGCGTCAGCTCGAGGTCTTTGAACAGACGGGCGATCTCAAGAACGTGGTGGACTGGCTCATGGCCGAGACCATGCGCGGCATCTAAATTTGCCGTGACGCGGCAACGCGACCTCCGCGAGGTGTGGACCGCGCTCCGCCGCCGGGCGCGGAACTCAGCCCAGTGAGGTCCCTTGTGTTGATTAAGCTGGGAAAACAGCTCGCCCTGCTTGTGCCCCTGGCCCTCATTCAGATCATGGGGGACGTCGTCCCGGCATTACAGGGTCCTGGCATTCTTGATCCGCGGCGCTCCAGGGCCAAGAGGCACGAAGACGAAGCCTACGCCACACAGCAGGAAAATGATTACCGCAGAAGGATTGGGCTGCCACTGGTTCCGGTGGAGAGGAAATGAGCACTTCGCCGCGCGCAGAACGGCTGGCGATACTCCTGCTATCGGTATTCTTGGCCCAGGGATGTAAACCGCATCCAGTCCAGTGCGAGCCAACAACCTTCTACAAGCTTCGAAATACTGACCGCAGCTCTTTCGGCGTGCCTCATGACGCCAGAGAGCTCCAGCCGCTAGAGCAAGGAGAGAAACTCTCTTCTGGGGTAAGCGGGCTTACGTTTGTAGATGCAACACACCTCGAGCTGGCCAGGTGGAGCTATGATTTTGAAGGGTTACCGACCGAGCTAGTCTTCTCGCCCACGGAGGGTGTGGCGCGTCCCACCCATGATGATGGTGAGGCGTTTCCCATGATCAGATTCTGGGATGGCGAGACTGAAATGGTCAGATTGCTGTTTCGCTCGGAGCTGTGCGCCAGCCCTCGCCGTTCCCTCGACGGAGGATTCCACGAAGCTTGCGAGGCCGAGCGCCCCTTGGTCGTGGAAATGACCTGCCATAATAGAGGGCTGCTGGACCGCATCAGACGGCGGCGCTGAAATCTTACACGCCTCCCGTTCTGAAAAGCCTGCGGCGCGCGCTGCCGGGCTCGTCCCGAGGCTCCACCTCGGCGTAAAGTCCCGAAAGCAGCACCCTCACAGGGGAGATCGCGTCATGAATGTGAAGTCTTCAATCGGCCTTTTGCTTTCGGCCGCGCTGGCCCTCACCGCGTGTAAACAAACAGGAACCGGGCCCGAGGGCCCCCAGGGGCCGGTAGGGCCCGTGGGACCGGCAGGACCCGCCGGGGCGCAGGGACCCGCCGGGCCCGCGGGCGCGAACGGGAAGACCGTGCGCGTCCTGACATCCCAGGAGCCGGCTGGCGCCAACTGCGCCAATGGCGGGGCGAAGATCCAGCTCGGTGTTGACGCCGATGACAGCGGAACCCTGGACCCCGCCGAGGTGACCTCGACCCAGTTCCTCTGCAACGGGGCCCAGGGTCAAAATGGGCTTCCGGGGCTCAACGGCACCCCGGGACGCAACGGCCTGACCTCGTTGATTGCCACGGCCAGCGAGCCCGCCGGAGCCAACTGCGCCACCGGCGGCACCAAGGTCACCAGCGGCGTGGATCTCGATAACAACGGAACACTCGACGCCAGCGAGGTCACCTCGACCCGCTACGTCTGCAACGGCGCGCAAGGCCCGCAGGGCGTCCAGGGAGCCACAGGCCCGCAGGGCATCCAGGGAGCCACAGGGCCGCAGGGGGCTACAGGCCCTCAGGGAGCTACAGGCGCTACAGGTCCTCAGGGCGCCACAGGCCCGCAAGGGCCGGCCGGCGTCCTCGGCGCCTACGGAGATGGCTCGGCGGGAGCACTGAACATCAGCGTGGGGCAAACGCTGGACCTGACCACCTCCACCAATATCAATCTGCAATACACGACCATCACCGTCAGCGGCACCCTCATCGTCCCGAGCGGCACGGTGCTGCGCGCCACAAGCAATGTCGTCATCAGCGGCAGCATCAACGTCGCGACCGGAACGCAGGACAACGGAAACATCAGGCCTGCTTCAGGGCAAGCCCTCAGCCCTGCCGGCCAGTTCGGAGGTGGAGTGGGCTTGAGCGCATTCCAGGCCGGACACGTACTACGCCCAGGGCCGCTCGGGGGTGGGGCTGGCGCCCGCTCCAACTTGGCGACGGGCGGAGATGGTGGCGGCACGCTGGTCATCCACGCCCAGGGCAGCGTGCAGATCAGCACCACGGGCGTCATCTCGGCTGACGCCAAGCCCGTGACCCAAGTAAACACCGGGACCGTGAATTCCATCGGTCCCGGCGGAGGGGCAGGGGGCATTGTCGTCATCGCCGCCAAGGGAGGTCTCACGATGGCCGGTGTCATTCATGCCAACGGAAGCGCTGGTGGCCCCGGATTTCTCGCCTCCGGCACCAACAACATCGGCGGGGGCGGCGGCGGGGGCGGCGGCATCATCCACCTCTTGGCGTCGTCCATCAGTGCCTCCGGCACCCTGCAGGTGGTTGCAGGATCCGGCGGAGCCAGCACCGGTACCGGGACGTCGGGCAGCTCCGGGGGCGGCGGCGGCGCGTGCGGCGGCAACGGTGGCAACGGCGCCGCCATCGTCAACGGCACCTTCACGGCATCCCAGAACGGGAGCCCCGGGCAGGTCATCCAGACGGTCACGCCCGCGCCGGAGAACCTGCTCTTCTAGCGGAAGCTCCGACTGGACCGGGAGGCCGGCGCTGCTCTCCAGAGTGGAGCCGGACCTCGCATGACGCGCAACGGGGGTAGGCCTCGTTCGGGGCCCTCCCCCCTGCGCTCAGCTCCTGGAGGGAAAGATCCCCTCGAGCGCGATGATGAAGGTGACGCACAGGTAGGGCTGGAGGTTGGCGTGCGGCTGGTTGCCGCCCGCGGCCCCAATGGCCTGCGGGCTCAGGGCCGTGTTCGGGGTCG
>DATDMX010000180.1:0-2090 GCA_036518575.1 Geobacteraceae bacterium
CGTGGTTCGTGACGATGCCGTGGATGACCGAGAGCCCGAGCCCCGTCCCCTCGGCCTGGCTCTTGGTGGTGAAGAACGGATCGAAAATCCGCTCTTTGGTCTTTTCGTCCATGCCGTGGCCGCTGTCCTTCACCGTGAGGCGCAGGTAAACCCCCGGCGCCAGAGTGCCGAAGCCGACGGCGATGGGGGGCACGAGGCCCACGTCCACGTTGTCGAGCCATATTTCCAGCACCCCGTGCGGCTGGCCGCGCATGGCGTGCACCGCATTGGTGCAGAGATTCATGACGATCTGGTGAATCTGGGTCGGATCGGCCACTACGCGCCTCAGGTCATGGCCGCGATTGAGCCTGATCTCGATGGACGCGGGAAGCGAGGCGCGCAGAAGCTTCAACGATTCGTTGACGATCATCTCGACCTGGACCTCCTGCCGCTCCTGTTCCACCTGGCGGCTGAAGGTGAGAATCTGCCGGGCCAGGTTCTTGCCGCGCAGGCCGGACTTGAGGATGACGTCGAGGAGTTCCTGGAGGGGGCTGCCGGGGGGAACCTCGTCGAGGGCCATCTCGGCGCACGTGATGACGGAGGCCAGGGTGTTGTTGAAGTCGTGCGAGATGCCGCCGGCCAGCGTGCCAATGGCCTCCATCCGCTGCGCCTGGCGCAACTGCCGTTCCAGCTGCATCTCGTGGGTGATGTCGCGCGCCAGGGCGGCGTAGCTTATGACGTTGCCGGAGACGTCCGAGACCGACCAGATGTTCACGTCGATTTCGAGCATGACGCCGTCCTTGCGCTTGTAGAAGAAGCGGCCGGCATTCTCTTCGCCGCGGGAGATGGCCTTCATGATGGCTTCGTAGAAGATGCGGTTGTATTCCTGGTATTCCAGCGTGTTGATGTTGTGATTGATCATGGCCTGGGGCGGCCGCCCGGTGATCGCCTCCACCGCGGGATTCACGTACTTGATGACACCCTCGCCGTCGAAGAGAAAGATGCCCTCCTTGGCCTGCTCGATGACCGAGGCGAGGAGCATACACTCCTTCTCGGCGCTCTTGCGCTGGATGGCCGTCCGCAGCGTGGTGATGCCGTAGGAGAGATCGTCGGCCAGCTCCGACAGCAGCTTGACCTCGTCAACGTCAAAGGCGTCTGTCTCGCCGGCGTAAATGACGAGGGCCGCAAACGCCCTCCCTTCGTCCACGAGCGGGACTGATATGGACGACAGGAAGCCGTGCTCGAGGGCTTCCGCCCGCCAGAGCTCCCACTTGGGATCGAACTCGATGTACTGGGCCACCACCGGCTGGCCGCTCCTGATGGCGACCCCCGTCGGCCCCCGCCCCCGGTCGATATTGGCCCAGCTCACCCTGAGGTTCTTCACGTACCCCTTTTCGTCCCCCCACTGGACTACCGGTCGGATGCTCATCCCCTCGTCATTCTCGGCCAGCCCCACCCAGGCCACGCGGTATCCCCCGGCTTCCACGATGGTACGGCAGACCTCCTGCATCAGCTGCACTTCATCATGCGCCCTGATGAGGGCCTGGTGGCATTCGCTGTAAGCCCTGAGGGAGCGGTTGAGGCGCGTGAGCGCCTCCTTGCGCTGCTTCATGTCGAATTGACTTTTACGGATGAGAAAGTAGAGGAGCCAGGCAGTGACAAGGATGAAGACCGAGGTGTTGACCTCAAGCGCTCTCGCGGACGCCGGGTCGCGGAAAAAGCCGGTCATTACCCTCGACAGGAACAACAGGAGCCAGATACCGCCGACACAGGCATAAAAGATGGCGATATTGAGGGGGGTGAGCTCTATGGCGAGCTTTTTCCTCAGCAAGGCTTTTCCCTTTCGTTCGAAACCGCACGCACGCCACTTATGAATATTTTCTAACAAATTATATAGAGTGGTCACGGATTTTCAAGCGCAGCAGACAATTTCCCGAAAAGAATGACGACCGGGGTGGACGGAACCGGAACAAAACCCGGATTTCCAGGGTGAGGCTGTTCGGACCAGCTATGGGGGCAGAGGTGCTGCGAGGGGGGGGGATGCTAAACCACAACTGGTAACGGCATGTCGCCGTTACCAGTTGTCACTGCGAAGAACTTTTTATTTAAGT
>DATDMX010000181.1:0-3479 GCA_036518575.1 Geobacteraceae bacterium
GAACCCGCAGAAGAACTCCCCCGCCCTGGGGGCGACCCTTGCCTACTTGGGCATCGACGGTATGCTGGGGCTCCTCCACGGTGCCCAAGGGTGCTCCACCTTTATCCGGCTCCAGCTCTCCCGCCACTTCAAGGAGTCCATTGCCCTCAACTCCACCGCCATGAGCGAGGATACCGCCATCTTCGGCGGCTGGGAGAACCTGAAAAAGGGCCTTTCCCGGGTGATCGAGAAGTTCGGCCCGACGGTGGTGGGGGTCATGACGTCCGGCCTCACCGAGACCATGGGGGACGACGTCAGAAGCGCCATCCACCAGTTCCGCGAGGAGCATCCCGAGTTGGCCAGCGT
Organism: Geobacteraceae bacterium; assembly: GCA_036518575.1. Taxonomy (GTDB): domain Bacteria; phylum Desulfobacterota; class Desulfuromonadia; order Geobacterales; family Geobacteraceae; genus DATDMX01. The sequence continues at coordinate 346 of DATDMX010000181.1, forward strand.
ACCCGTCGTCTGGGCCTCCCCCCCCGATTACTGCGGCTCGCTCCAGGAAGGGTACGCGGCCGCTGTGGAAGCGATCCTCTCCACCCTCCCCGAGGGGGGCAAGATCATCAGGAGGCAGGTGAACATTATTCCCGGCGCCCACCTGACGCCTGCAGACGTGGAGGAGGTGAAGGAGCTCGTGGAGTCTTTCGGCCTCGTCCCCCTCACCATTCCCGACATCTCCGGCGCGCTGGACGGCCACATCGACTGCGAGGTCTCGCCCCTTTCCACCGGCGGCGTTCCCGTGGACGATATCCGCAAGGCGGGGAGGAGCATCGCCACGCTCTATATCGGCGACTCCCTTGCCAAGGCCGCTGGCATTCTCGGCGAGAAGTTCGGCATCCCCTCCTATGGTTTCACCTCACTGACGGGCTTGGCGGAATGCGACCGGCTCATGGCGGTCCTTTCCATCCTGGGAGGCCGGCCGGTCCCGGAGAAGCAGCGCCGGTGGCGCAGTCGCCTCATGGATGCCATGGTGGATTCCCACTACCAGTTCGGTACGAAGAAAGTGGCGATCGCCCTGGAGGCGGACAACCTGAAGGTCATGACCGGGTTTCTCGCCGGCATGGGATGCGAGGTCCAGGCGGCGCTTTCCGCCACCCGCACCCGTGGTCTGGACGGGCTTCCGACCCCCCGGGTCTTCGTAGGCGACCTGGAGGACCTCGAAGATGCCGCCCGGGGAGCGGACCTCCTCGTGGCCAACTCCAACGGTCGCCAGGCTGCGGGCAAACTGAAGATCGGCGCCCATCTGCGGGCAGGACTCCCGGTCTTCGACCGGCTCGGCGCCCATCAGAAAATGTGGGTCGGTTACCGGGGGACGATGAATCTTCTCTTCGAGGTGGCCAATCTCTTTCAGGCCAATGCGAAGGAATCGCAGAAGCTTGCGCACAACTGACTTCGCATTTCCGTGAGGAGTCAGTCCCGACGCAGCCACTTCTCCAGCATGGCCACCAGATCATTGATCTTGAGCGGTTTCTTCAGATAATCATCCATTCCGGCGGCTAGGCACTTGTCGCGATCTTCGCGCATGGCGTTGGCCGTCAAGGCGATGATCGGAATTGCGTGGTTGCGCACCGCGGAAGAAGGATCGCGAATGGCGGCGGTCGCCTCATAACCGTTCATTTGTGGCATCATGCAGTCCATGAGCACGAGGGCGTAGTCACGCTCGGCCAGGATCTGCAGCGCCATAGTGCCGTCGCACGCCACATCCACCTGATACCCGCGACGCCTGAGAACCGTTTGGATCAGCATCTGGTTGACCGGATCATCATCCGCCAGCAGGAGGGGGAGCTCGTTCCCCGGGGGAGGGGACGGGGAAGCTGCGGCCTCGGCCGGGAGGGGGAGGAGGGCTTCCTCACCCCGCTGTTTCTCCAACTCGAGAGTGAACCAGAAGAGCGAGCCCTTCCCCGGTTCGCTCTCCACGCCGATTGTTCCTCCCATGAGGTTCACCAACTGCCTGACGATGGCCAACCCCAGCCCGCTGCCGCCGTATCTGCGGCTGTTCGTGTCGTCGGCCTGGGCGAAAGGCTCGAAGATCATCGCCAGCTTGTCGGTTGGGATGCCGATGCCGGTATCGCGTACCTGAAAGCGCACGGTCACTCTCGTGTCGCTTTCCGTTTTCTTGCACACCTGAAGCGTGACGGAACCGGCGGGGGTAAATTTGACGGCGTTGCTGAGGAGGTTCAGGAGGATCTGGCGCAGTCGTCCGGCGTCTCCTACCAGTAGCCTCGGAACTGCAGCATCGAGCTCCAGGGCGAGCGCTATCCCTTTTTCCCGGGCGGCAAGGGACATCAGGTCAATGGTGCCGGTGAGTACGGCCTGCAGATCGAACATGTCCGTTTCCAGCTCGAGCCTGTGCGCCTCAATGCGGGAGAAATCGAGGATGTCGTCCAGGATTTGCAGCAGATTGGTCCCGGACTGCCTGATGATCTCGGCATACGAGCGCTGATTCTGGTCGAGGTCTGTATCGAGCAGAAGATCGGTCATGCCGAGCACGCCGTTCATGGGGGTGCGGATTTCATGGCTCATGGTAGCCAGAAAGCGGCTCTTGGCCACATTGCCGGCCTCGGCCGCTTCCTTGGCCTCCAGCAACTCCATCTCAACTGCTCTGCGTTTCGTAATGTCGATGAAGGTGACCACCGCCCCCACGATTTTTTGGTCTCGGAAGATGGGGTAGGACCAGTACTCGGCGTCGAAACTGGCTCCATCTGCTTTCCAGAGTACCTCGTCCCGGATGTGGACCTCTCTGCCCTCCTTGAATGCCCTGAAGATAGGGCACTCCTCCACCGGATAGGGGGTTCCGTCTCTTCTCGAATGGTGGGTGAGAGCATGCATGTTCTTCCCGGCAAGTTGCTCGGTACTCTTGTACCCAAGCATCCGAACGCATGAAGGGTTGCAGAAGGTGCAGATGCCGTCCGTGTCGAGTCCGTAGATCGCCTCCGCGGTGGAGTTCAGCAGTAGTCTCACGTGCTCTTCCTGCTCGGCCAGGGCCTGCTGGGCCCGTGCCTGGGAGTCGAGCGCTTCCTGCAGGTCGGCGGTGCGCTCCCGTACGGTCGCTTCCAGTTCCTGCTTCGACACGAGGGTCTGGGAAAGCCGGTCGGCCATGCTGTTGAAGGCCTTGCCGATGTCCCCGATCTCATCATCGCTGGTGGGCGTGACGCGTAGTGACAGGTCTCCCGCACCGATTGCCTGAATGTTCCCCAACAGGGGATCGATGGATCGTTTCAGGAGGAACCTCACGAGAGTGATGCCGACCAGCAGGGCAAAAAAGGAGCCGAAGAGGAGGAAAAGGGCAGTTCTTCGGATAAGACTGTCCCGTGCGGCATGCAGGAGGGAGAGATCAGTGCCGACGGTCAGCTGGCCGATCACCGGCCCGAGCGAAGCATCTTCAACGGTGCCGAAAAGCTGTGTCTGCTTGGGCGCCCCTTCTGCCCCGGGCATACTGTGCAGTGGGAAGGAGTGTTCGTGCACCTCACCTTTGGTCTGCCGGGACCAGCGGGCGGCCAGGATCTCGCCGTCGGCCGACTTGACCATGATGTAGCTTAATTCCCGGTCGGGGGTGAATGATTGCAGGGTCTGCTCGATGTCCTCGGTAT
>DATDMX010000182.1:0-2258 GCA_036518575.1 Geobacteraceae bacterium
CAACTACCCCAGCCATAAAACACCCCATCGCCCGCGGTCGCCCGCCCAGGGAGCATGGAGAAGGCCGGAATGAGCCGGCCCACCTACCCGCCACGACATCATTGACGTGAAGGGAAAGGCGAAGAAGGGCAAGGCCATTGACAAACGGGGCGGGGTGGTCTACAGTGGTGTTTAAATTTAACGTAAAGGACAAATAATGACCGAGAACGAGCAAACGGACCAGATAACACCCATCGGCGAACTGGCGGCCTCCGTCGGCCTCACGACCCGAACTCTGCGCTACTGGGAGGAAGTGGGCATCATCGAATCGGTGCCGCGCGCCGACGGCGCCACGAGGGGATACACGCCCTACTTTGTCCGCCGCATCAAGTTCATCATGCGACTGAAGGAACTGGGGCTCACCATCAAGGAAATGCAGGACCTCTACGTCGCATACGGAGAAGCAAAGCAGACCGAGCGGATGGTCCCCCGCCTCATCGAGATCCTCGACGAGCACATCAACAAGGTGGACGAGAAGATGGCCAAGCTCGCCTCCCTGCGCAAGGACATCGTGGACTACCGCCAGCGCATGACCACCAAGTTCAGCCTGAGCCGCGAGCTGGGACAGTAGCTCCCCCCCTCCTCCGACGCCACCGCCTGGACCTCGACGCGGGTTGCGACATCGATCGCAGCCCGTTTTTTTGTCCTTGACACCAATCCCCCATGGGGGTATGTTGAAACCATATTAGACCCCCATGGGGTATCATCGAGATCAGGGAGACGCTTATGAACGACAGCGGCCACAAGAGCATGACAACACGGGTCAGGAGGATCGGCGGACAGGTGGCGGGGATAGAGCGGATGCTCGTGGAAAAGCGCTACTGCGTGGACATCCTCAACCAGATCGCGGCGGTGCGCGCGGCCCTCGATGCCCTAGGGGTGGAGATTCTCACGCGCCACCTGGAAACCTGCGTCCTCGGGCACGGCAGCACCAGCGAGCACGAAAGCGCCAAAACCATGACGCAGGAGGAACTTCTGGCCGAAGTGAAGACTGCCCTGTCACGGTTTCTGAAGTAGGGAGGACCATATGGGAAAGGCCACTTACGCTGTAACCGGCATGTCGTGCGTCAACTGCGCGGCACGCATCGAAAAGTCCCTGGCCGAGACCGCCGGGGTCGGGCGGGCCGCCGTCAACTTTGCCATGGAGGAGCTCCTCGTCGAGTTCAACGAGGCCGTCATCAGCCGCGACGAGATCGAAGGAAAGGTGAAGAGCCTGGGCTACGGCATCCGTGCCAAGGGAGGCGCGGGGGAGCTGCGCTTCGGGGTCGAGGGTCTTCACTGTGCCTCGTGCGTCGCCAACCTGGAGAAAAGGCTCCTCGCTGCTCCCGGCGTGGTCACGGCCGTGGTGAACCTCGCCCAGGAATCGGCCTTCGTCCGCTTCGACCCGGCTGCCATCACACCCGAGGAAATCTACGCGGCGGTGACCGATGCCGGCTACCGGCCGGTTCCCGCCGGACAGGCGCAGGAGGACGAGGAGAAAAGCTACCGGGGTCAGCGCACCTGGTTCCTCGCGAGCCTCCTCCTCTCCCTCCCCATCATGCTCACCATGGGGATGCACGACAACCACGCCATAGGCTGGATGAATCTGGTGCTTGCATCAATCGTTCAGTTTACCGCTGGACTCACCTTCTACCGCGGCTCCTTCTACGCCCTCAAGAGCAAGAGCGCCAACATGGACGTCCTCGTGGCGTTGGGAACCTCGGCTGCCTACTTCTACTCCCTCTTCGCCTTTTTCGGCGCTTTCGGCGCGCATGGCGATGTCTTCTTCGAGACGTCGGCCATGCTCATCGCCTTCATCCGCCTGGGCAAGTACCTGGAAGCCCGCGCCCGCGGCAAGGCCGGTGAGGCCCTGAAAAAGCTCCTGCGGCTCCAGGCCGACAAAGCCCGCCTCATCACCGCAGAAGGCGAGAAGGAGGTACCCGCCTCCCTCGTGAAGATCGGGGATCTCATGCTGGTGCGGCCAGGCGAGACGTTCCCCACCGACGGGGTCATCGTGGCAGGGTCGAGTACCCTTGACGAATCCATGGTGACGGGCGAATCGGTTCCGGTGGAGAAGACGGCCGGCGACAGCGTCACCGGCGCCACCATCAACCGCACGGGGCTCCTCACGGTGCGCGCCGAGCGCGTGGGCGAGGAGACGCTCCTGGCCCAGATCGTCAAGATGGTACAGGAAGCCCAGGCTGACAAGGCGCCCATCCAGCGCTTCGCCGACCGGGTGT
>DATDMX010000183.1:0-8608 GCA_036518575.1 Geobacteraceae bacterium
CCTTTGTGGCCGCCTTGGCTTCCTGGTTCAGATTTACGGTGAGATCATACTCGCGAAAGGCGATCAGGCGGTAGTCCGTCTTGTGGATACTGCTGTGGATGCTCCCGTTGGTGAGCTGAAGGCTGATCTCCTTCTTCGCCGGATTCGTCGCGAGGATCCCCCTCTCGGCAAAGATAGTGGTCGGCTTCTCGGGGGTGCGTTCGTCCTGGATGAGAATCCCCTCCATGATCCCTTCGTCCTTGCGGAAACGGTCCACGTAGATCACCATGCCGGGGAAATCGTCGTTGAAGACCCGCTCCTTTATGGTGATGTTCGCCCGGGATTCGAGGGCCTGGTAGACCAGCTTCTTGAAGGAACTGTTGCCCCAGGGAACCGCGTAGACGGCGATTGCGGCAGTTACGAGGTAGACCACGAAGGCGGTACCCACGACCGGGGGCAGCATGCCGTAGAGGCCGATGCCGCAAGCCTTCATGGCCGTGACCTCGCTGTCGGCGGAGAGCCTGCCGAAGGCGAGAAGAAGGGCGAGGAGAAACGCCATGGGGATTGTCACGAGGCAGAAGTAGGGAAGGAGATAGACGACCAGACGGAGGATGTCACCGAAGGGCACCCCTTTTGCTACCACGAGGTCGGCGAGCTTGAGGAGCCGCCCCATGAGAAGGACCGAGGTGAACGTCGCCATGCCGAGGAGAAAAGGAACGGTAATTTCCCGGCAGAGATAGAAATAGAGCGTCTTTTTCATCGCCTGGGATGATACATGATGCGGGTGGTGAAGTAAAGAGCGGGCGGCAAAGCTCCCCGGAGCCCCCTCCCCGCGCAAGCAATCCCAGGTACAGCCCACACCCCATACCGTGTGGCTTGATGTCAAAATTTTTCTTGTGTCAAAGTGGTGTCCGGCAGTTTCCCATCCCGTCGGAAAACATAATTTCATTCTTGTCAAAGCAATTCTTCCTGTGGTATATAGATTCGCTGTTCAAAAATTCGCACGCGCCCTTTGAGGCCCGGCGGTGTCCGCGACGGTCGCGGATTCCGGGCGCAGAGAGGGTGCGGAGGCACAACCGCAAAAGGAGAGAACCATGTCGAGTATTACCATGAAGGAACTGCTGGAGGCCGGCGTCCACTTCGGCCACCAGACCAAGCGCTGGAACCCGAAAATGAAACCGTATATTTTCGGTGCGCGCAACGGCATCTACATCATCGACCTGCAGAAGACCGTGCGCCTGTTCAAGACCGCCTACAACTTCGTTGTCGATGCCGCCAAAACCGGCGAAACCGTCCTTTTCGTAGGAACGAAGAAGCAGGCCCAGGACTCCGTTGCCGATGAGGCGCAGCGCTGCGGCATGTACTATGTCAACCAGCGCTGGCTGGGTGGAATGCTCACCAACTTCGCCACCGTCAAGCAGAGCATCGACCGCCTGAAGCGCATCGACGCCATGTTCGCCGACGGCACCATCGAAGCCTACACCAAGAAGGAAGCCCTCCAGATGGAAAAGGAGCGCCAGAAGCTGGAGAAGACTCTCGGCGGCATCAAGGGGATGGGCAAACTCCCGGGCGTGCTCTTTGTCATCGATCCAAAAAACGAAGAGATTGCCGTCAAGGAAGCGAAAAAGCTCGGCATCAAAGTGGTCGCCATCGTCGACACCAACTGCGATCCCGATGACATCGATTACATCATCCCCGGCAACGACGACGCCATCCGTGCCATCCGTCTTCTGTCCAGCAAGATTGCCGACGCCGTATCCGAGGGTCTCCAGGCGCGCGACACCCAGCTGCAGACCGATACCGAAGGCGAGTATGCAGAGGAAGGGGCCGCCGCGGCCGAACCCGCCGCAGAAGAGGCCTAGGAAAGCCCGCACACCATGAAAACGAACTGCGCCGCGGCAGAGCGAGCGGCGGTTGTCAGGAGGATATCGTGAGCATTACAGCAACACAGGTAAATGAACTGAGAAAGGCCACCGGCGCCGGCCTCATGGATTGCAAGAAAGCGCTGACGGAAACCGGTGGCGATCACGAGAAGGCCATCGACTATCTGCGCAAGAAAGGCCTTGCTGCCGCCTCCAAGAAGGCCGGGCGTGCCGCAACCGAAGGTCTCGTGGGGTCGTACATCCACGCCGGCGGTAAGATCGGCGTCCTCGTGGAAGTCAACTGCGAGACCGACTTCGTTGCCAAGAACGAAAATTTCCAGGCGTTCGTCAAGGACGTCGCCATGCACATCGCAGCTGCCGCCCCCCAGTACGTACGGCGCGAAGAAGTCACGGCCGACGTGGTCGAGCGCGAGAAGGAAATCTATCGCGCCAAGGCTCGCGAAACCGGCAAGCCCGATAACATCATCGAAAAGATCATCGAAGGCCAGGTGAACAAGTTCTACGCCGACATCTGCCTCCTTGAGCAGCCCTACGTCAAGGATCCGGACAAGTCGGTCCAGACCTACCTCAACGAGACCATCGCCAGCATCGGCGAAAACATCTCCATCCGCCGCTTCGCCCGCTTCGTCCTGGGCGAAGGGCTTGCGAAGAAGGAAAGCGACTTCGCCGCCGAGGTGGCTGCCGCGGCCGGCGTTTAAAGGCAGTCCAAGCCGGCCATTCCCATGGCCGGCTTTTTTTTTGCGTGCCGCGGCTTATCCCGGCACCGGACCGACACACCATAGCGACAGAAGGTGAGCATTATGGCTGAGCCCTATTTCAAGCGGGTACTGTTGAAACTTTCCGGAGAGGCCCTGGCAGGCGAGCAGGGTTATGGCATAGACCCCCAGACGATCACCACCATCGCCAACGAAGTGAGAGAGGTGGTCGAATGCGGCGTGCAGCTCGCCCTTGTCATCGGCGGCGGCAATATCTTCCGCGGGCTGGCCGCCTCGTCGCGGGGCATGGACCGGGCAAGCGCCGACTACATGGGGATGCTTGCCACCATGATCAACTCCCTCGCCATGCAGGACGCGCTGGAGAAGATCGGCGTCGACACCCGCGTACAGTCCGCCATTGCCATGCAGGAGGTGGCTGAGCCTTACATCCGTCGGCGCGCCATCAGACACCTGGAAAAAGGGCGCGTCGTCATCTTCGGAGCCGGCACCGGCAACCCCTACTTCACCACCGATACGGCAGCGAGCCTGCGGGCCATGGAGATCGGTGCCGAGGTGATTCTCAAAGGGACGAAGGTGGACGGTGTCTACTCCGCCGATCCAAAGAAGGAGCCGACTGCGACCAAGTACCCCCGCCTCACGTACCTGGAAGTTCTGAAGAAGGGGCTGCAGGTAATGGACGCTACCGCCACGTCCCTTTGCATGGACAACAGCCTTCCCATCATCGTCTTCGACGTGACCACCGACGGCAACGTGAAACGTGTGGTCTGCGGCGAGGAAATCGGCACCATCGTGAAAGGAGAGTAGCATGTCGAAGGATGTCATCAGCAACATGAATGCCCATATGGATAAGACCATCGACGCTCTCCGCCGGGAATACCAGAAGGTGCGCACCGGTCGGGCGTCCACCTCGTTACTCGACGACGTCAAGGTCGACTACTATGGCACTCCCACCCCCGTCAGTCAGGTGGCGACCCTGGCCGTACCAGAGCCGCGGACCATCACCCTGCAGCCGTGGGAGGCAAAGCTCATTTCAGCCATCGAGAAGGCAATTTTGAACGCCAATATCGGGCTCACCCCGTCCAATGACGGCAAACTCATCCGTCTCAACCTCCCCCCCCTCACCGAGGAGCGGCGCAAGGACATCGTCAAGCAGCTGCGCAAAATGGCCGAAGACGCCAAGGTCGCCCTGCGCAACATTCGCCGCGACGCCATGGACGAGCTGAAAAAGCTGGAAAAAGATAAGAAGATCACCGAGGACGAGCTCAAGCGTGCTGAAAAAGAGGTCCAGGACGCGACGAAGAGCCACGAGCTGAAAGTGGACGAGACGCTCTCCCACAAGGAAAAAGAGGTGATGGAGGTCTAACCTCCTCACCTTGCTACTCTTTTTTTGTTGCACACGCATAAAAAGTGTGCTGTAATCCACCACCCCTTACCCATGAGGGGATTTTTGTTTTCAGGCTAATCATGCGCGCTTCCAGACCAGAAAAGCTCCCCCGCCACCTTGCCATCATCATGGACGGCAACGGACGCTGGGCAAAGCAGCGGATGTTGCAGCGGATCGTCGGCCACCAGAAGGGCGTGGAGACTGTCCGGATGATCGTCGACGAGTGCTCGAAGCTCGGCATCGGCTATCTCACCCTCTTCGCCTTTTCCGCCGAAAACTGGCTTCGCCCCAAGACCGAAGTACACGCCCTCATGGCGCTCCTGAAGAAATATATCCGCATGGAAGTGCCGCGGATGATGGACAACAATATCCGGTTCAATGTCATTGGTGAACGGGGCGCACTGCCGGCAGACGTCAACCGGGCACTGGACGAGGCACTGGCACAGACTGCCGGCAATTCCGGCATGGTGCTCACCCTCGCCCTTTCCTACGGATCGCGCCAGGAAATCGTGCGCGCCGCCACACTCCTGGCGGCGGACATCTCAAGTGGCAAGACTGACGCCGCTGCGGTCAACGAGGAGGTCTTCGCCGGTTATCTCTTCACGGCCGGCATGCCCGAGCCCGACCTCCTCATCAGGACGAGCGGCGAGATGCGCATCAGCAACTTTCTTCTGTGGCAGCTCGCCTACACCGAGCTCTACTTCACCGACATCAACTGGCCCGACTTCGACCGCAACCAGCTCTTCAAAGCGCTGAACGACTACCAGGAGCGAGAACGCCGTTTCGGCCGGACGAGCGACCAGTTGCGGGCGTTACCGGCCTAGCGGGACCCGGGAGAGGAGAACGCCATCAAAAGAATCCTGACAGCGCTCGTCGCCCTGCCACTCCTCATTCTCCTCGTCCAGAAGGGGAGTCCCTTCCAGTTTGCCTGCCTGGTCGTTCTCCTCTCCTACCTCGGTCTGGGAGAGTTCTACCGCATGTCCCTGCCGCAGCGAAAAATTGCGGGGGGAATTGCCGCCGTGGCCGGCGCGCTTCTCACGCCCCTTCCCCTGTGCCGCATCGGCTGTACCGCCGACTGGCTTCTTTTCGGTCCCACCGTGGCAGTGATGGCGTCCGCCCTGTTCTTTCTGTTTCGCATCGGCGATATACGCGATGTGGCCCGCGACTTCTCCTTTCTCGTGACAGGCTTCCTCTACGTGCCACTTCTCCTTGCACACCTCCTTCTTCTCCGCTACGAGCCGTTCGGCAGCCAGTGGATCTTTCTCATCATGGCAATCGTCATGGCCGGTGACACCGGCGCCTATTACGTGGGCTCCGCCATCGGCAAACACAAGCTCTATCCGGTCGTCAGCCCCAACAAGAGCATCGAGGGGGCCGTCGGAGGGCTGGCCGGCAGCGTAACGGGTGCCCTCATCGCCCGGGCCACCTTCTTCCCCCAGCTCACGATAGTCGACGCGGTGGCGACGGCCCTCCTCCTGGGGGTCCTCGGTCAACTGGGAGACCTCTTCGAGTCACTCCTCAAGAGAAGTTTCGGCGTGAAAGACTCGGGGAGCATCATTCCCGGACATGGTGGCGTGCTCGACCGGCTCGACAGCATTCTTTTCGCGGCGCCGGCAGCTTTCTACTATGCCCGGTTTATTTTCTTCCACCGGTGACGGTTTGTAGGGGCGCTGCTTGCCGCGCCCGTGAACAAGAGGGCGGGCCATTGGCCGCCCTTATAGAGGACCTATATGAAAAAACTCAGCATACTCGGCTCCACCGGTTCCATCGGCGTGAGCACTCTCGACATAGTCGCCGCCCATCCTGACCGATTCGAGGTTGTGGCGCTCACGGCTGGAACCAACCTGGAACTGGTACGGCGCCAAGTCGAGCAGTTTTCCCCGCGTCTTGTTGCGGTGATGAACGATGAACTAGCCCTTCGGCTGAAAAAGATGCTTCCCGACGGCAAGACTGAAGTCCTTGCCGGTGTCCCCGGCCTCATCGCCGCTGCCACCGCAGCCGAAACCGACATGGTGGTGGCTGCCATTGTCGGGGCCGCAGGCCTCGTGCCCACCGCGGCGGCCATCAAGGCAGGCAAGGATGTGGCACTTGCCAATAAAGAGACTCTCGTCACCGCCGGCCATCTCATCATGGCCATGGTGGCGGAGCAGGGAGTGAAGCTCTATCCGGTGGACAGCGAACACAGTGCGGTCTTCCAGTCGCTCCAGGGACATCGCAGCACCGACGTGAAACGCATCATTCTCACTGCTTCGGGGGGGCCCTTCCGCACGTGGCCCCTGGAGAAACTTGGCCGCGTTTCCGTGGCCGACGCCCTCAACCACCCGAACTGGAGCATGGGACAGAAGATCACCATCGATTCGGCCACCATGATGAACAAGGGCCTGGAGGTGATCGAGGCCCGTTGGCTCTTCGATCTCCCCGGTGACCGCATCGCCGTCAACATCCATCCCCAGAGCATCATCCACTCCATGGTAGAATATGTGGACGGCTGCGTCATGGCACAGCTCGGCGTTCCCGACATGAAGGCGCCCATCGCGTATGCCCTCACCTACCCGGAACGGGTGGCAACCGGCGTCAAACCTCTCGATCTCACCGATCTCTCGGGCCTCACCTTCTTCAACCCCGACCATGACCGGTTTCCCGCCCTCGGTCTGGCCTACCGGGCTCTCAACGAGGGCGAAAGCATGCCGGCCGTCCTGAATGCCGCCAACGAGATTGCCGTCGAAGCTTTCCTCGCCGGAAAGATCGGCTTCACCGATATTCCCCGCACCATCGAAAAGACGATGGCCGCCCACCAGTCGCACCGCCTCGGCTCCATCGATGACGTCCTCCACGTCGACCGCTGGGGGCGCGAGAAAGCGCGGGAGATCGTAGCGGCGTGAAAGGATAGCGTGGGCGCGCATCGCGTCTACCCCTGCACAAGCATTCACAGAGGGTTTTCCCATGGTCAGTATCATATCCGCCATCGTTGTTCTCGGCGTGCTCATCTTCGTTCACGAACTGGGGCACTTCATCTTTGCCAAGCTCTTCGGCGTCGGCGTGGAGAAATTTTCCCTCGGTTTCGGACCCAAGCTCTTCGGCTGGAAGCGCGGGGACACCGAGTACCTCGTCTCGGCCTTTCCCTTGGGCGGCTACGTGAAGATGATCGGCGAAGTCCCCGGGGAGGAGGTGCCGGAAGAGGAGCGCCTGCGCTCGTTCGCCGCCAAGCCCCCGCTGCAGCGGATTGTTATCGTCGCCGCCGGCCCGCTCTTCAATCTTTTCTTCGCCTACCTCGTGTTCATCCTCCTTTACATGGTGGGTGTTCCGGCAGTAACGACAAAGGTCGGCGAGGTCATGAAAGACAAGCCGGCCGCCCGGGCAGGCCTCAAGCCGAACGACGTCATCGAGACCATCAACGGCAAGAACGTCACGCGGTGGGATGACTTTGCCCACGAAATCGCCCAGAGCAAGGGAGCACCGGTGGAACTCGTCGTGCGCCGAGCCGGTACTAGCCTCTCGTTCAAAATGACCCCCGAGTCGCGCACCGGCAAGAATCTCCTCGGTGAAACGGTTACCACCCCGGTCATCGGCGTCGTGGCGGCCGGAGAGACGGTGACCGACCATTTCCCACCAGGGACGGCCTTCGTCAAGGGGAGCGTCCAGACCTGGAATGTCATCAAGCTCACCATCCTCTCCATCGTCAAGCTCATTGAGCGGGCCATCCCCCTGGATACGGTGGGCGGGCCCATCATGATCGCGAAGATGGCAGGGCAGCAGGCCGCCGCGGGGGGCGTCAGCTTCCTCGCCTTCATGGCGCTTCTCTCCGTCAATCTCGGTGTCCTCAACCTCCTCCCCGTGCCGATTCTCGACGGCGGGCACCTGTTCTTCTATGGCTGGGAGCTTGTATTCCGCCGGCCCGTCAGCATGAAAAACCGGGAAATAGCCCAGCAGATCGGCCTCATCCTCCTTATCTCCCTCATGGCCCTCGCTTTCTACAACGACATCGCCCGCTATTTCTTCGGCCAGGAGTAGACGGGTGAAGCTTCTCACCATCGACAGCTCGACGAGCAGTTGCAGCGTGGCACTGACGTCCGGCGACCAGGTTGTTGCCGAGCACTTCCTGAGCGGCACGCGCACCCTGAGCTCGCGTCTGCTGTCGAGCGTCGACCTCGTCCTGCAGGGTAGCGGCCTGACCATGGCCGATATCGACGGCCTTGGCGTGGCGCTCGGACCCGGAGCCTTCACCGCCCTGCGCGTCGGCATCGCCACCGTGAAGGGCCTGGCGCTTGCCGCCGGCAAACCGGCGGTCGGCTTTTCCTCCTTGGCGATGCTCGCCATGAACCTCCCGTGGGCCTCCCATCCCGTCTGCCCCCTGTTCGACGCCCGCAAGGGCGAGGTCTACGCCGGGCTCTACCGCTGCAGCGGCCTGCCGGAAGCCCTCATTGAGGACTGCGTCGCCCCGCCCCGGGCTTTCCTCGCCCAGATTTCCGGCCCGACCATCTTTGTCGGCGAGGGCGCCCTCAGGTATCGGGAGGAGATCATTGCCGCCCTCGGCGATGACGCGCTCTTTGCCCCGTCCTTTGCCCACCAGCCCCGTGCCTCAGTTGGGGCACTCCTTGCCAGGTGTGCGTTCGAGGGGACGCACGGCATTCCTCTCGCCCGCCTCA
>DATDMX010000184.1:0-9920 GCA_036518575.1 Geobacteraceae bacterium
CCAATGAGGCCACCGCTGCCCTTCTGGCCGTCATCAGCGACAAGACCGGCTACCCGGCGGAGATGCTCGACCTCGACATGGGTCTGGACAGCGACCTCGGCATCGATTCCATCAAGCGGGTGGAGATTCTCTCCGCCCTCCAGGAGCGGCTCCCCGCCGCGCCCAAGGTGACGCCTGACCAGTTGGGCACTCTCCAGACCCTGCGCCAGATCGTGGATTATCTGGGACAGGGCGGGGGGACTTTCGCCCCGGCTGCTGCCCCGGCGACCGTCGGCCCGAGCGCCGACGATGCCACGGCTGTTCTTCTGGCCGTCATCAGTGACAAGACTGGCTACCCGGCGGAGATGCTCGACCTCGACATGAGCCTCGACGCCGACCTCGGCATCGATTCCATCAAGCGGGTGGAGATTCTTGCCGCGCTGCAGGAGCGGCTCCCGGCTGCGCCCAAGGTGGCGCCGGACCAGTTGGGCACCCTTCAGACCCTGCGCCAGATCGTGACGTACCTGGGCCAAGGCGGGGGGACTTCCGTCCCCGTGGCGGCCCCGGTTGCCGCCGGCCCCGGCGCCGACGAGGCAACGGCGGTTCTTCTCGCGGTCATCAGCGACAAGACCGGCTACCCGGCAGAGATGCTCGACCTCGACATGAGCCTCGACGCCGATCTCGGCATCGATTCCATCAAGCGGGTGGAGATCCTCTCCGCCCTCCAGGAGCGGCTTCCGGCCGCGCCGAAGGTAACGCCCGAACAGCTCGGCACCCTCGGAACCCTGCGCCAGATCGTCGACTATCTGGGAGCTTCCCCTACGTCTCATGTGTCCCATACGTCCCATGAGACAAAGGCCACCCCTGCAGCAGTGCCGGAAATATCCGCCTCTGCCCGCGGCGGGATCGAGCGAAGTATCCTCACGGCCGTCCCCCTTCCCGCCGAGGGAAGGCCGGTCTTCTCCCTTGCCGCTTCCGACGAGATCTGGATCACCGATGACGGCGCAGGGCTTGCCACAGCCGTTGCCGCCCGTCTCGAAGGGGAGGGGCGGCAGGCCCGGCTCGTGGCGGTGGATGCCGCAGGGCTCACAATCCCCGAGCGACTCGGCGCCCTTGTCATCATGTCACCCGCCCGTGGAAGCGACGACGCGTTCCTCCTTGCGGCCTTTCGCCTCCTGCAGCAGGCGGCGGCTCCTCTGCGCCGGGCCGCCCAGGATGGCGGCGCCGCTGTCGTCACCGTCTCCCATCTCGACGGCCGCTTCGGTCTTCTCCCCGGCTCCACGCTTGCCGACCCCCTTTCCGGCGGGCTGGCGGCCCTTGCCAAGACCGCCCGTCACGAGTGGCAGGGGGTGGCCTGCAAGGCTATCGACCTGGCGGCCGATTGTCCCGAGCCGGCGGAGGCCCTCGTGGCCGAACTCTTCACGGCCGGCCCGGTGGAAGTGGGGATTGCGGCTGACGGCCGCTCCACCCTGGAACTCACACCGGCTCCCTTTGGCGCCGAGCCTGCTCAGCCTTCCCTGACGGAGGGGGATCTCGTCATCGTGAGCGGCGGCGCCCGCGGGGTGACGGCCGAGGTGGCCGTGGCGCTCGCCGGAAGCTGCCGGCCAACCCTCGCCCTCCTGGGGCGAAGCACGCCTCCCCAGCCCGAACCCGCCTGGCTTGCCGCCCTCGCGGACGACGGCAGCATCCGCAAGGCCCTCGTGGAGCGCGCTGCTCCCGGAACGACGCCGAAGAAGATCGAAGAGGAGTTTCGCGCCGTCGGCGCCAACCGGGAAATGCTCCGCACCCTGGCGCGTATCGAGGCCTTCGGGGCCACCGCCGTCTACCGGGCGGTGGACATCCGCGATCCCCGGGCGGTGGCCGACGTGGTCGCCGAGCTTCGCGCGAGCTTTGGTCCGGTGCGCGGCCTCATTCATGGTGCGGGCGTTCTCGCCGACCGGCTCATCACCGACAAGACGGCCGAACAGTTCGAGCGGGTCTATGCCACGAAAATAGCCGGTCTGCGAAGCCTCCTCGCCCCCCTCGAAGGGGACGACCTTCGTTTCATGGCGCTCTTCTCCTCCTCCACCGGCCGCTTCGGCCGCACGGGGCAGGTGGATTACGCCGTGGCGAACGAAGTCCTCAACAAGATCGCCCAGTTCGAGGCGCGCCGCCGCCCGGCGTGCCGGGTGACCGCCATCAACTGGGGTCCATGGGACGGCGGCATGGTGACCGCGGCCCTGAAGAAGGTCTTTGCGGGCGAAGGGGTGGACGTGATCGACCTCTCCGCCGGTGCCGACTGTCTCTTGCGGGAGATCGCCACTCCTCCCGGCGACGGTGTGGAGGTGGTCGTCCTCGGCACGAGGGAGGAGAAGGGCGCCACTGCGCCCGCAGCTCCCGCCCGCAGCGCCTCGCTGCGTGAGACCGCAACGCTGGAGCTCTCGGTGGAGAACTACCCCTTCATCCGCTCCCACGTCATGAACGGCCGGGCGGTCCTTCCCATGGCCATGATGGCCGAATGGCTCGCCCACGCGGCGCTCCACGGCAACCCGGGGCTCCGCTTCCACGGCTTCAACGATCTGCGGGTGCTGAAAGGGGTCACGTTCGCCGCGACCACCCCCTGCACGCTCCGGGTCCTGGCAGGCAAGGCTGCCCGGCGCGAGGCATTCTTCTGCGTGCCGGTGGAGTTGCGGGGCGAGGGTGATACCCTCCATGCCCGGGCCGAGATCGTCCTTGCCAACCGGCTCCCCGAGGGAATCCGCTCCATCAGTGATCTTGCCCTCCAGCCCTACCCCCACGGCGAGGCCATCTACACCTCGGACCGCCTTTTCCATGGCCCGGCTCTCCATGCCATCGAGGAGGTGAAGGGGTGCGGTGCCGAGGGAATCACGGCCGCGGTCAAGGCCGCCCCTGCGCCGTCGGAGTGGATCGCTAGCCCCTTGCGCACCTCCTGGCTCACCGATCCCCTTGCCCTCGACGCAAGCTTCCAGCTCATGATCCTCTGGAGCCTGGAGCGTTTCGGTGCGGGGTCTCTCCCCACGGCCGCCGCCCGTTATCGCCAGTTCCAGGATCAGTTCCCCCGGGAAGGAACGGACGTGGTGGTGCGCGTCACCGGCGAGAGCGCCCACAGTGCCAGCGCGGTGATGGAGTACCTCGACCGGCAGACCGGCAAGCTCATTGCCCGTCTCGAGGGGTACGAATGCGTCATCGACGACAGCCTCCGGGAAGCGTTCCGCAAGAATCATCTCGCGTCCGGTGATGCCCTCCAACGGGGTGCTGCCTGAGCATGAAAGCTTTCGCTCTATCCGCAGTGGCATTTTCGATGGTAGGCAGACGGCGAGGAGTCAACGACGCAGGCGTAGTCATTCCTACGCCGAGGAGTTGACGACGATGCCAACGAACGTAACGCGGAAATGCGACTGCGGAACAATCGCCATTGTCGGCATCGGTGCCATCTTTCCCGATGCCCCCACCCTCGGTGCTTTCTGGGCGAACATCCTCGCCGGAAAGGCGAGTGCCCGCGAGGTGCCGCCGGGGCGCTGGCTTCTTCCCCCCGACCAGGCCTTTGACCCTGCGATCGGTGCCCCCGACCGGGTCATTTCCCGCCGGGGCTGCTTCATTGCCGAATCACCCGCCGAGCTGGACCTCGAGGGGCTGAGCGTCGACCGCCGGCTCCTCGCCCGTCTCGACCCGCTATACCATTATCTCCTCCATGCCGGCCGGCAGGCCTTTCACGACGGCGTGACGGCCGGTCTCGACCTCTCCCGTGTGGGGGTCGTCATCGGCAACCTGGCCCTTCCCACCGAGAGCTCGGCAGCCTTCGCCCGCGCCACCGTCGGCCGCACCTTTGCCGAGCGCCTCTTTGCCGGCGCCGATGCCCCTGCCATCGCGAGCGTGGAACCCCTCAACCGTTACGTCGCCGGCCTTCCCGCCGGGCTCCTTGCCTCGGCCCTGGGGCTGGGAGGGGGGCACTACACCCTCGACGCCGCCTGCGCCTCGTCCCTCTATGCCATCAAGCTCGCCTGCGACGAACTCCTGGCGGGCCGGGCAGACGCCATGCTCACCGGCGGCGTCTCGCGCCCCGATCCCCTCTATACCCAGATGGGGTTCTCCCAGCTGAGGGCGCTCTCCCCCTCGGGGATCTGCTCCCCCTTCGACGCCCGCGGGGACGGCCTCGTGGTGGGCGAGGGGACGGGCATCTTCCTCCTCAAGAGGACGGAGGATGCCGTGGCCGCCGGCGACCGGATCTACGGCATCATTCGCGGCGTCGGCCTTTCCAACGACGTGGGGGGGAGCCTCCTGGCCCCCTCTTCCGAGGGGCAGCTTCGCGCCATGCGTGCCGCCTACGAGGAGGCGGGCTGGAACCCGCACGACGTGGACCTTGTCGAGTGCCACGCCACCGGCACGCCCGTGGGGGACGTGGTGGAGTTCGCGAGCCTGCGTACCCTCTGGGGCGAGGAGGGCTGGCAGCCCGGGACGTGCGTCATCGGCTCCGTGAAATCCAACATCGGCCACCTCCTCACTGCCGCGGGCTCCGCTGCCCTCACCAAGACGCTCCTCGCCCTGCGGGAAAAGACCCTTCCCCCCACGGCCGGTTTCGGCACGCCGCCGGCGGGTATGGACCTCGCGGCGAGCCCCTTCACCGTCCTGCAGGCGCCGCGCCCCTGGGAGCCGCGCCAGGCGGGTACTCCCCGGCGGGCAGCGGTGAGCGCCTTCGGCTTCGGCGGCATCAACGCCCATCTCCTCGTGGAGGAGTGGCTCGAAGAAACGGCCCCGGTAGGACTGGAGCGGATCGAGGTCGGGCGCGAGCAAACGGCCGAACCTGTCGCCATCGTCGGCATGGCCGCCCATTTCGGCCCGTGGGAGACGCTGCGCGCGTTCCAGCAACGGGTCCTCGGCGGGGACGACGAAGCGGAGCCCGTGGTGCCCCGCACCTGGTGGGGAACGGAGGAGAGCGCCTGGTTCCGCGAGGAGCTGGGGGTAGCTGCTCCCAAGGGATATCCGGTGGACGGGGTGACGGTCCCGGCCGCGCAGTTCCGCATTCCGCCACGGGAGCTGGAGGAGATGCTTCCCCAGCAGCTCCTCATGCTGCAGGTGGCGGCCCAGGCCATGGCCGACGCGGGCATGGCCCGGGAAGAGAAGCCTCAAACCGGGGTCTTTGTCGGCATCGGCCTCGATCTCAACACCACGAACTTTAGCCTCCGTTGGTGGATCGAGCAGCAGGGCAGCGCATGGCGCGAGCGCCTGGGCTTAGATGAGGCCGGGTTCGAGCAATGGCTCGGGCTTCTCAAGGATGCCTGCGGCCCGGCACTTACCGCCAACCGCACCATGGGAGCCCTCGGAAGCATCGTTGCCAGCCGCATTGCCCGGGAGTTTCGTATCGGCGGACCAAGCTTCACCGTTTCGGCCGAGGAGGGCTCGGGGCTGCGAGCAGTGGAGGTGGCGGTGCGCATGCTGCGCAGCGGTCTCCTCCACCAGGCGGTGGTGGGGGCGGTGGATTTTGCCACCGATATCCGCGCCATCCTCGGCACCCATGCCCGCCGGCCCTTTTCCCCCACGGGGCGCTGCCTCCCCTTCGATCGGGGGGCAGACGGAACGCTTGTCGGCGAGGGGGGCGCGGCGGTGGTCCTCAAGCGCCTTGCCGACGCCAAGCGCGACGGCGACCGCATCTACGCGGTGATCCGCGGGGTGGGGAGCGCCGGCGGAGGAAGCGACATGCTTCCTGCCCGCGACGTCTACCGTCTTGCCCTGGAGCGGGCCTATGGGGAAGCCGCGGTTTCTCCCGCCACGGTGGGGTACGTGGAACTGCATGGCAGCGGGACACCAGCCGAGGATGCGGTCGAAGCGGTCTCAGTGGCGGAGCTCTTTGCCGGCGAGCGCTCCATCCCCTGTGTCATCGGGAGCGCCAAGGGCGCCATCGGTCACGCAGGGGCGGCAGCCGGGTTGGCTAGCCTCGTCACGGGCTGCCTCGCCCTCTACCAGGAAATCCTTCCTCCCCTCGGTGGAATAGCCGGCCCGCGGGAGGAATTTGCGGCAGCCGGAGAGCGGCTTCTCGTTCCTCCCACCCCGCGCTACTGGCTGCGCAACCGGGCGAGCGGTCCGCGCCGGGCCGGCGTGAGCTCCCTTGGTGTGGACGGTGGCTGCAGTCACGTGGTCCTCGAGGCATGGGAGGGCGAGGAGAGCCCTGCCGTGCGGGTGGAGCGAATTGCGCCCCTGGGGCCCGGCCGCGAGTCCCTCGTCGTCGTCGGGGGGGACACCCCGGAAGAGCTTCGCGCCGCCATCGCCCGCCTGCGGGACGAGGCGCGTTCGACAACGGCAGAGGCCGGCAGCGTGGCAGCCGACTGGCACCGGCAGCACCCCGCCGACCTCCACCGGCGCCTGGCCACAGCCTTCGTGCCCCGAAGCCGCGAGGAGCTCCTGGAACAGCTCGACGCCGCGCTGCGCTTCCTGGCCACCTCTCCCGACAGGCGTTTCGGCGGCAACGATCCCACCCTTTCACCGGCACTGCGCGACCGGCTCTTCTATTCTCCCGAGCCGCTCGGGGGGCAGGTGGCCTTCGTCTATCCCGGTTCGGGGAACCACTATCCGGGGATGGGGATGGAACTCTCCTGTCGCTGGCCCGAGATCTGGCGGGGCCAGGATGGGCGAAACCGCTTCCTGGCCGCCCAGTTCCGTCCCGATGCCTTCTGGAACCGGATGGACGCCGCGGCCCTCAACGACAACCACGAGGCGCTCATCTTCGGCCAGGTGGCCCTGGGCACCGCGGTGAGCGATCTGGTGCGCCGCTTCGGCGTGGAGCCCCGGGCAGCCATCGGCTACAGCCTCGGCGAGTCGGCGGCCCTCTTTTCCCTCGGCGCCTGGCAGGACCGCGACCTCATGCTGAAGCGCATCCATGCCTCCACCCTCTTCACCCACGATCTGGCGGGCGAGTGTCGCGCGGCCCGGGACTGCTGGGGCGTACCGGAGGGGCGGGGCGTGGAGTGGGCCATCGGCGTCGTGGATGCTCCGGCCCGTGAGGTACGCCGGGCGTTAAAGAGCACGCCGCGCGCCTATCTCCTCATCGTCAATACCCCCCAGGAGTGCGTCGTGGGGGGCGAGGCGAAGGCGGTGAAACGGCTCACCGCCCTCCTCGGTTGCACCTTTATCCCGCTGGCGGGAGTCACCACCGTCCACTGCGAAGTGGTGCAGCCGGTCGCCACGGCCTATCACGACCTCCACCTCTTTGCCACGGCCCAGCCCCAAGGGGTCACCTTCTACAGCGGTGCCTGGGGCGGGAGCTATACCGTCAGCCGGGAGAGGGCCGCCGATGCCATCCTCGCCCAGGCCCTGGAGGGGATCGACTATCCCAAGGTGATCGATGCCGCCTGGAACGACGGGGTGCGCATCTTCCTCGAAATGGGGCCGGGAAATTCGTGCACGCGCATGATCGGCCGCATCCTCGACGGCCGTTCCCATCTGGCCCGCGCCGTCTGTTACCAGGGGCAGGACCCCAACTCCACCCTCCTACGTCTCCTGGGGAGCCTCGCGGCCGAGGGGGTGACACTCAATCTCGATCCTCTCTTCGCTCCGGCACCCGTGGTCGTTCGGGCACCGCTGGCCGGCGCCGGCGTCACCGTGACGCCGGGAGGAAAACCGTTCATTATGCCCCCGCTGCCCGAACGGCGCGAGGTACCACCGGCACCTCCTGTGCACGTCCCCGTCGACGTGACGCCGACGACGGCAGCCGCCCCGAGTGTTGCCGCGCCGGTCGCATCGGCCGCTCCCCCGCAGTCACCTCCCGCCGCTCCTCCGGCGGATACTGCGGGAGGGCTCGTCAAGGAGATGGCCGCCGCCCAGGCGGCGCAGCTTGCCGCCCACGAAGCGTATCTGCGTTTTGCCGCCACCACCGGCGCCACCATGGCCGAGAACCTGAAACTTCAGCTGGCTCTTGCCGCGGAGCTGGCCCGTGGCGGTCATGTCCCCACCGATTTCGTGACGGCGCCTCCGGTCGCTGCTGCTCCACCGGCTCCGGCTGCCGCGCCGGTCGCCTTCGACCGGGCCATGTGCATGGAGTTTGCCGTCGGCTCGGTGGCAAAGATGCTCGGCCCCGCCTTTGCCGAGGCCGACCGCTTTCCGACGCGGGTGCGGCTCCCCGACGAGCCCCTCATGCTCGTGGACCGCATCGTCCTCGTGGAGGGTGAGCCCAGGTCCATGACGAGCGGGCGCGTCGTCACCGAGCACGACATCCTGCCGGGCGCATGGTACCTCGACGCCGGAAAGATCCCCACCTGCATTGCCGTGGAGGCGGGACAGGCCGACCTCTTCCTCTCGGGCTACCTCGGGATCGACTTCGAGACGCGGGGGCTTGCCGTCTATCGGCTCCTCGACGCGAGGGTCACCTTCCACCGCGAGCTTCCCGGCCCCGGGGAGATGATCCACTACGACATCCGCATCGAGCGCTTCTTCCGCCAGGACGCGACCTATCTCTTCCGTTTCAACTTCGAGGCCACGGTGAACGGTGAGCCGCTCCTCTCCATGAGCGACGGCTGCGCGGGCTTCTTTAGCGCCGGGGAGCTTGCCGCCGGGAAGGGGATCGTCCACACGAGGCTCGATCTTCTGCCCCAGCCCGGAAAGCGTCCTGCCGACTGGGAGGACCCCGTGCCCATGGGGGTGGAGAGCTACTCCGCCGAGAAGCTTGCCGCCCTTCGCCGTGGCGACCTGGCCGGCTGCTTCGGGCCGCTCTTTGCGGGGCTCCCGCTGAAAAAACCGTTCACCATCCCCGACGGCCGGATGCGGCTCGTGGACCGGGTGGTGCACCTCGACCCCCACGGGGGGCGCTTCGGCCTCGGCCTCATCCGCGCCGAGGCGGACATCCGGCCCGATGCCTGGTTCCTCACCTGCCACTTCGTGGACGACCGGGTCATGCCGGGGACGCTCATGTACGAGTGCTGCCTCCACACGCTGCGCATCTACCTCCTGCGCCTGGGATGGGTGGGGGAGGAGGGGATGGTGGCCTGCGAGCCGGTCCCCGGCGTGACGGGGCAGCTCAAGTGCCGCGGCCAGGTGGTTGAGACGACCCGCACCGTTACCTACGAGGTGGCCCTGAAGGAGATCGGCTACCGCCCCGAGCCGTACGTGGTGGTGGATGCCCTCATGTACGCCGACGGCCGCCCCATCGTGGAGATGACCGGCATGTCGCTTCGTCTCACGGGGCTCTCGAAAGAAATGGTCATGGCCCTCTGGCAGGGGCGGAGCGAGCATGAATCTCCCACTCCCCTGGCGGGAGAGGGGGGAGCGTACCACACCTCCCGGCCGACCGTCTTCGGCACCGAGACGATCCTTGCCTTCAGTAACGGCAACCCCTCCGAGGCCTTCGGCGCGGCCTACCGGGTCTTCGACCGCGAGCGGAAGATCGCCCGTCTTCCCGGGCCTCCCTTCCAGTTCCTCGACCGGGTGACGGAAGTGACGGCGACGGCCTGGCAGATGACGGCCGGGGGCGAGGCGGAAGCCGAGTACTTCGTGCCGGCCGATGCCTGGTATTTCGGCGCCAACCGTCAAGAGACGATGCCCTTTGCGGTGCTTCTGGAGACGGCGCTTCAGCCCTGCGGGTGGCTGGCCGCCTACATCGGCTCGGCCCTCACGAGCGAGACCGACCTCTCCTTCCGCAACCTTGGCGGGAGCGCGGTGCAGCACCGGGAGGTGACCGCGGCCAGCGGCGTCCTCACGACGCGCGTAAAGATCACTCGCGTGGCGGCAAGCGGCGGCATGATCATCCAGAACTACGACATGCGGGTCTCCGACTCCCATGGGGTCGTCTACGAGGGGGATACAGTCTTTGGTTTCTTCTCGCGGGAGGCCCTGGCCAACCAGGTGGGCATCCGCGAGGCGACACCCTACGTGCCCGAGGCCGGCGAAGCTGCCCGCGGCACGACCTTTCCGTACCCGGAAGCGTCCCCCTTCCCGGAGCAAGGGTTTCGCATGGT
>DATDMX010000185.1:0-2431 GCA_036518575.1 Geobacteraceae bacterium
GTTTCTACATCCCGGTGAAGGCCGACAAGTGCAGGACCGTCAGCCCCTCAAGATTGGGCGAGAGGGCCGCCTCGTCCGTCGGCTGATTGACTTCGGGCTCCTCGAAAACGATTCTCACCGCGTCCCCCCGTTGGTTGGTGAGTTCCACGGTCCGGGGGACGGCGGTACCATTGACGTCCGCGTAGTCGCGGTAGAGCACCTGGTCACCCTCGTCGTTAACCTTCTTCGTCACGAGCCCGAACTTGTCGTAGAAAACCATTTCCCGCCGCCCGTCGTGGGTCAGACACTCGCGCGAGCCCGGGAGTGGGCCGGCAGCAGGCGGGCGGTCCGCCACCCAGCGCATGAGGGCCCAGCTCCGCAAGGCGTTTTCGTCGGGAAGCTCCGTCGTCTTGCCGGTGAAGGCGGTGTCCTTTGAGGGGACGACACAGGTGATGTCGTCGCCGTTCGTGTACACCTCCAGGAGGGTGAGGCCGAAGGGGGAGAGGATGACGAGGTGGAAGCGGTCGGGACGCTTGTAGATGAGATAGCCCCGGCCGCCGACGGTCTTGTCGCCCGCCTTGACCGACATGGAAATGGGGGACTGGAGGGTGTCGATTTCCTTCCCCGGCAGGGGACAGGTTACCGGTTTCGGTGCGGTGGCGCAGGCAGCGAGGAGAAGCTGGCAAATAAGAAGAAGCCAGAGCGGCAGGGCTCGGGCAGCGGCTTTCTTGAGGGATGACATGGCGTTTTCCGTACTCCTCGTCGGCGGTGTGTCAGTGGCGGACCCGTTGGAATGTAGACCAATCGCGACTCCTTGTCAAAGGAGATTCGCTGCGGGGCACCCTGTCCGGCGAGAGAAGCGGGATGGCCGCCCCCGTCACTTCCTGCGTCTGCTGAGGGCGAGCATTCCCAGCGGGACCGTGGTCACGGCGCCCACGAGAAAGAGCGTCCAGCCGACCGTCTTGCGCTGCTCTTTGGTCAGTCGCTCGCCGAGGAGCAGGGCGACGCCGCCGCCGAGTGCGGCGCGGGTTCCGGCGATGAGGGCGAGTTCGGGGAGAGTGAGCCTAGTTTCCTTCATGGGACCTCCTTGTTGGTGATTCGCACTAGAGGGGCATTTGTATAGAGATGAGACCTGAACCCTCTGTTTCCCTGGTCCCCTCTTGCCCCACGTGAGAGAGTTAACCTGCGCGCAGTTTTTTGGTGCGACCGGTTGAACGAGTTGTTCGCTGTTCCAACTGCGCGTCAGCATATGCATCAAGTAATTGCCGGATCATGCGCTGGTATTGCGTATGATATTTTGATGCCTCAGACTTGAAAAACTCGATGCTTTTCTTGCTGAGGGAGATGGTCACTTTGACCGATTCCTCACGAAACGCCAAATCTGCGGGAGAGGGGAGAAAGTCTTGAATTATCTTTATCTCGCCTAATGGTTCATCGGTGTACTTTATTTTCGAGCTCATAAATCGCCTTTCCTTTCCGCCAGTAACAGGCTCCATATATCCGAATCACGTTGTTGCGATACGTAAAGCGCACCGTGATAATGCCATCTCCGACCTTGCCAAAACAGTAGTAACGCATTTCCTTGTCGCTGTGATTGACGTCCTTCGCGATGATACGGTGAGAATCGGCAAAGGCGTATTGGGCCTCCGTAAATGAGACCCCATGCTTCTGCTGGTTTTCCTGATCCTTTTTCGGGTCCCATTCGAAATGCGTTCTTGTCATAAGATAACCTTAGCAGGAAACGAGGTATTGTGCCATACCATTATATGGCACTTTGTATGGTTTTGAGGTTTTTTGTTTTTGGAGACGTGGCCCCTTATCTATCTCCTATGTCTTCAGATTTCGAGCTGCTTACAGGCCCACTCAGCCGTCCGCCTGACATTCTCATCACTGTCACTGCACAGATTCTTGATGGCACTGTTGTATCTGCTGTCATTGCTATTGACCATTGCCCGTATTACGTTGCATTTCCACATCCACAGTTTGTCTTTACCTATGATCCAGAACATCGGCGACAGAACATCAAGAAGAGCCTTATCATCCATTTCCGCAATCTTCTCAAGTGAAATATATGTCGATAATTCATCCAGTCGCGGATATTCCTCGTTTTCCTCCCAGGTATCCTTATTCATGGGACAGGCATCCTGACAGGCATCGCAACCATAGAGCCATGTACCCATCCTGCCCCTCAAATGTTCCGGAGCCTCGCCTGACGGACTGTACGTAAGTCTGGCAATACATGTCCCCATGTCTGTCATCAGCGGCGCTTTCAATGCTCCCGTGGGACAGGCCTCGATACATTTCGAACAATCGGGGGGACACGACGGAATCCTTTTCGGGCTCTCGGAATATTCGAGCTCTTTATCGATGAGCCATGTCTCAAGCCACACCCATGAGCCATGCTCCGTGTAGAGAAAATTGTTATTCCGTATGATACCCAAATTGGTTTTCG
>DATDMX010000186.1:0-2897 GCA_036518575.1 Geobacteraceae bacterium
CTTTCCCGACGGGGTTGGGAACTTGTGGTTCTCGGGATCGGCGATCTGGTCGGCAAAGGCGACCCTGGGGCCGGTGTAGCGGGTCCTGAAGACACCACGACGGCGAAATTCGTCGAAGCCGGGAAAGTCCGGGTGAGCCGCTGCAGTCGGCTCGCACAGGTGACGCATCCAGGCGACGATGCTTCGCCCCTCGGTGAATTCTTCCTTTATGCCGAGTTTTTCGGCCACATCAGAGAGCCAGTCGTATTCGTCGCGGCACTCGTACAAGGGAGCCACCAGGGGCCTGTTGTAGTAGGCGGTATCCCCTCCCATCGCCACCATGATATTGTCCCGCTCGTACTGGGATGCGGCAGGCAGCAGGAGATCGGCAAAACGGGCGCTCGGGGTGAGGAAAATGTCGGAGGCGACGATGAACTCCACGAGGCTCTCGTCTTCGAGAATCTTTCTCGTGCGGTTGATGTCCGAGTGCTGATTGATGAGCGAATTCCCGCCGGGATTGATGATCAGCTTGATGTTGGCGGGGAGTCGTTCGGCCCCCTGAATCCGGTCCTTCTTCGCGGTCATCAGGGTGCCGCGGAGAACGGCGTCAGTCCAGAGGAAGCAGGAGATCTTCGTGTTGCCGCCGGGAACGGGAATGGAGCCCACATGAACGCCGACTCCCCTGCCGCCGCTGCCGGAGGCCCAGCCACCCTCGACGCCTACGTTACCGGTCAAGGAAGCAAGGACCGTAGCGGAGCGTACCGACTGCTCCCCGTTGGCATGGCGCTGCTGCCCGAGCCCCAGGATGAGAGCGGCAGGTTTGCTGGTGGCGTATTCCCGGGCCAGGCCGCGGATTCTCTCGGCCGGAATACCGGTAATCTTCTCAGCCCATTCCGGCGTCTTGACCTCTCCGTCGGTCTCCCCGAAAAGATACGCCCGGTATGAGTTTCCTGCCGGCACGTCCGACGGCAGGTGCTCCTCGTCGAAACCGACACAGTAGGTATCGAGGAAATGCTGGTTGTGGAGCCCCTCGCTGACGATGACGTACGCCATGGCGGACAGAAGTGCGCTGTCGGTCGTCGGCCTGATGGGTATCCATTCGTCGGCCACGGCAACGGCAGTGTCGCTGTAGCGCGGATCGACGGCAACGATGCGAGCGCCGGCTTCCTTGGCCAGGCGCAGGTAGTACATGGTGTTGGTACCGGAGATCATCTCCGCGGGGTTACTCCCCATGAGGATGATGAGCTTCGACTTTTGCCACGTCTCCCGATGGCTCCCCGTGGCGAGGGTTCCATACGTGAGAGGGGTGGCGTAGGAACTCTGGCCGGAGGAATAGGTGCCGTAAAACTCCAGGTAGTCCCCCGCATAGAGGCTCAGGAGCCGGTTCACCCAGTAGGGGGAATTGTTCGTCCCCCTGGCGCCCCGGGCGTAGTTATTGTAGAGGGACAGCGCCCCATATTTCGCGGTAACCCTCCGGATCTCCCCGGCGATGATGGTCGTCGCCTCGTCCCAGGTGATCCGCTCGAATCGCCCCTCTCCGCGCTTGCCCACCCGCTTCTGCGGGTACTTGAGCCGGTCCGGGTGGTAGAGAATCTGCCGGTACGAGCGCCCCCTCAGACAAGCCCGCATGGCGAGGAACCCACCCGGCTCGTCGGCGCTCTGGTCCGACTCGATCCGCACCACCTGCCCTTCCCTGATATGCACGTTGATGAGACACCGCCCGCCGCAGTTGTTGGTGCAGGTTGTGGCAAAGACTTCCGTATCACTCATGGCCGGCCTCCCGTAGTGCATGCCGATGGGGCGTATAGAGAGTATTAGGCCTCGTGACGTCGGGGTCGGGAAGCCCGCGCAGGCCGGTAACCGCCTCCGGGTGCTCTTCCTGAATCGTCTCGACCTCACCCCAGCCGAGTACGCGCATGGGGCAGGAAATGACACAGGATGGCTCCTTCCCCTCGGCGCGGTAATCGGCACAGAGATCACATTTTTTCGCTTTCTGTTCCTTCTCGCTGAACTGGAGCGATCCGTAGGGACAGCTGTCGAGACAAATCCTGCAGCCGATGCAGGCGTCCGGATCGATGCTGACCACGCCGTCCGCCGCGCTCTTGTGGATGGCTCCCACCGGGCACGCTGCCACGCAGGTCGGAGCGGTGCAGTGGTTACAGTACACCGGCACCCAGTAGGCCCACACATGGGGTTCGAATGCCTCGCCTACCCGAGTGAAACCGCCGCCGGAAAACTCCTTGAGCCGCAGAAGGTTAGCCCCCACCTCCAGATCGTGCTTGTCCTTGCAGGCTATCTGGCAGGTCTTGCATCCGGTGCAGAACTGCTGGTTCACGTAAATTCCCAGTTGCTTCGACATATGTTTTTCTCCTTAAAATCGCCACCCTCTTTAGCTATAGATGGTGACAGGGGGGAGTTATGGGTGAGGCTGATTACGCCTTGACGATATCCACCAGATTCGTGTGCTGCGGATTGGAATTGCTCATGTAGCTCCCCCGCTGGGTGGTGAGAATGTTGATGGCACCGTTCTCGTCCACGCCTTCCTTGTTGGGGGTGTACCAGGAGCCCTGGGGAAGCGCCGCCACCCCCGGCATGATGCGCGCAGTTACCCGAGCCCGCGTCTCCGTGGTCCCCCGGTCGTTGAAGACCCGTACCAGGTCGTCGTCCGCTATGCCCCGCAAAGCCGCATCCTCCGGATTGATCCAGACCTCCTGGCGTGCCGCCTCGGTCATCCAGGGGTTGTTGTCGTGGTTGGAATGGGCGCGGCGTTTGATGTGCCACCCGATGAGCTGCAGCGGGTACTTCTCTCTGAGCGGGTCTTCCGGACCTTCGAAGGCCGGCACGTACCGGGCGACGGCTGGGACGTGCGCGGGGTTCTTGCGCCCATAGAGCCTGGGGGAAAAGATCTCGATCTTCCC
>DATDMX010000187.1:0-4048 GCA_036518575.1 Geobacteraceae bacterium
ATGGTCGCCCCGCGCCAGGTGGGGAAGATCCCCGCCACAAGTCCGACCAGGAGGGAAGCGGCCAAGTCGAGGAGGATGGTCACGGGGGAGATGTGAAAGACCGGGAAGAACTGTGAGAGCTCGGTCTCGATCCAGTGGGCCGCCGGAAAGGTGAGCACGATCCCGAGCGCCCCGCCCAGCAGCGAGATGAACACCGACTCGCCGAAGACGATCCCGCCGATGTGCTTTGCGCCGAAACCGAGGCTCTTCATGGTGGCATACTCGGCGATCCGTTCCCTGGCCGTCATGGCCATGGTGTTGGCCGCCACCACCATGATGATGACGATCACCACGTACGACACGATCTCGATGGCGATCATGATGGCCTCGGTCATGGAGACGAAGCTCATCTGGAAGGACCGCTCCGTTTCGGTAAGGGTTTCGGCGAGGGAGTTCTTGAAGAGCGCGTCCACCGCCTGGGCCACCTCGGCGGCCTGCTCGGGCTTGGCGACGCTTATCATGTAGAACCCCACCTGGTCGGCCCGACGGGGAACGGTCTTTTTCATCGTTTCGTTCAGGTAGTCCCAGTGGAAAAAGAGGGCCCGCTCCTCCGTGCTCTTCTCCGCCCCCTTGTAGATGCCGCGCAGGATGAACTCCCATTGGCCGGGAAAGATGGTCCCCCGCAGCACGATCTGGTCGCCGAGCTTCCAGCCGTACTTGTCGGCAAGCCGCTTCCCCACGATGCACCCCTTGCGATCGCGGAGGAAGGCTTCCTTCTGCTCCGGCGTCAGGATGAACTCGGGGTAGAGGTCGAGAAAGCTCTTCGGTTCCATGGCCTCGTTGGCGAAGAAGTGCTTCTCGTCGATGTAGATGCCGCCGAACCAGTTGCCGTAGGAGACGTTTTTCACACCGGGAATCTGGCGGATCCGGTCGTTGTACGAGAGGGGGAGGGGAAAAACGAGCGAGATGGCGTTGCGCGTCACCAGGCGCGTGGCCGAAGACGCCTCCACACCATGGTACCAGAGCCCCACGAGCGTTCGCAGCATGCCGAAGGCGAGGATGGCCACGGCCACACCGAGGATGGTGAGCAGGGTGCGGAGCTTGTGACGGAAGGCGTTGCGTATGAGGAGCTTGAGGAAGAACATGGCGTCAGGCCGTCAACACCCCCTTCTCCAGGTGCCGCACCAGGTGGGCCTGTTCCGCGGCCCGGGGGTCATGGGTCACCATGATGATGGTCTTGCCGAAGTCGTGGACGAGGCGGTCCATGAGGGTAAGTATCTCGCCGGCGGAGACGCGGTCGAGGTCGCCGGTGGGCTCGTCGGCCACAAGTAGGGCCGGGTCGGTGACCATGGCGCGGGCGATGGCCACCCGCTGCTGCTGGCCGCCGGAGAGCTGGGAGGGATTGTGGTCCATCCGGTCGGCAAGTCCCACGAGCCGTAGGGCCGTCTCCACGTGCTCGCGCCGCTCCCGGCGGGAAAGCGCCGTGAGGAGGAGGGGAAGCTCCACGTTTTCGAAAGCGGTGAGAACCGGAATGAGGTTATAGAACTGGAAGATGAAGCCCACGTTCGCGGCCCGCCACGAGGCGAGCTCCCCCTCGGAGAGAGAGGTGATGTCCACGCCCCCCACGAGGATCGCGCCCGTGTCCGCCTTATCGATGCCGGCGATGAGGTTTAAAAGCGTACTCTTCCCCGACCCCGACGGCCCCATGAGGGCGAGGAATTCCCCCTCGGCAATCTCGAAGGTGATATCCTCCAGGACCGGGATCACCTGGCTTCCCCGGCGGTACGACTTGGAGAGGTGGGAAATGGCGACGATGGGGAGAGCGGCACCGGTCATTCACTTCTCCGCCGTCTTGATGCGTGCGCCGTCCTTGAGCTTCTCCAGCGGTTTTACGGCAATCTTGTCGCCGGCCTTGACGCCGCTCGCGACCACCACGAAATCGCCGATCTTCTCCCCGAGGGAAACCGGCACGGCCTTCACCCGCTCCCCGGCGACGAGAAAGACGACCTTCTTCCCGTCCCGCTCGGCCACGGCCGTCGGGCTCACCGCAATGCGCGGCTTCTCTTCCCCGGGGGCCACCGGCCGCTCGAGGAAGGCGACCTTGGCGCTCATCTCCGGGAGCACCCGTTTGTCCTTGTCCACGAAGCGGACCTTCACGAGGACCGTTGCCTTGGACCGGTCGGCGGTGGGGACAATCATGTGCACGAGGCCGCGGAAGCGCATGTCGGGCAGGGCATCGAGCTGGATCTCGCATGGCGCTCCCATTTTCACTTTCGCCAGGTTCGCCTCGGAGACATCCGCCTCCACGAGGAGGGAACCCAGGTCGGCGATGGTCACCACCGCGGCCTTGGCGTTGGCCGCGGCGCCAAGCGGAGTGACGATGTCGCCCACGTCGGCATCCTTGGTGAGCACCACGGCGTCGAAAGGGGCCCGGATAAGGGTGTATTCCACCGCCACCTCGGCCCCCTTGAGCGCCGCCTCCGCCGAGCGGATACCGGCCTTCGCCCCGGTGACTGCGGCCTGCGCCCGCTTGTAGCGTGCCTCGGAAGCATCGTAGTCGGCCTTGGCCACGATCCCGCCGGCGAGGAGCTCCTTCAGACGGTTGAACGCAAGGGTGGCGTCATTCAGTTCGGCCTGGGCCTGCTCCAGGCTCGCCCGGGCAGTGGTGACCGTCGCCGCCGCCTGGTCGCGAGCGGCCTGCGTGTCGCGGTTTTCCAGCCGAGCCAGGATATCCCCGGCCTTCACGTGGCTTCCCTCCTCGACGCCGAGCCATTCGAGGCGCCCCGTCGCCTTGGAGGCCACGGCCGCCTTGCGCTGGGCCACTACGTAGCCGCTGGCGTTCAGGATGGTGAACGTCTGGGAGGGATAGACCTGGGAAACCGTGGCCGTCTCCACGTCTACCCGGGGCGTGAAGACGCCGCGTGCCGCGAGTACCGCCACGAGAACGACAACCGCTCCTATCCCCACCACGAGACGGAGCCGCCGACGCCGGGGCGGCCGTGAAAATGCAGTTTTCTTGTCGATCTGCAGGCCGGTCAGGTCTTCTGTCGCCATTCGCCTCTCCCATGCCGGAACGTGCCGAACTTTCGGCTTTATACATAACACCGAATGGGTGCGCTGTGAAGTGGCTAATCCCAAAAACCTCGTGCACCGCAAAGAAATGGAGTCCCGAAAGACGCTCTTCCGCGCCGCCCCGAGCCCGCCGACCCTGCATATTTCGTGATGTATGGTAAAATTTTAGCGTGTACTCAGTATGTTAGCCATGATATGGGGGCGGTGGCGATGGAAAATGGCGTGCTGGCCGAAATAATCGAGGTGGAGAAGGAAATCGCCGCCTGCGTCGCCGCGGTGGAAGAGGAAAGCGCCGGCCGGCTCGCGCTCATGGAAGAGAAGCTGGCTGGCCGGATGGAGGAGGAGCGACGGCGTCTGGCGGCCCTGCAGGAAGAAGGTCTTGCGGCCGCCCGGCAAGAGGGGGAGAAGGCGGCACAGGCCATCATCCGCGAGGCGCGCGCCAAGGCCGAGCGCCTCGCCCGGTTCGACGATGCCCGCCTCGACGCTGTCATTGCCCGCCACCTCAAGCTTCTCGTTCCGGAGGAGACGCCATGATCATCAGGATGGCCAAGGTGGAGGTCATCGGCCCCCGGGAGCTCCTCATGGAGGTCCTCACGGTCATCCGTGAGCTGGGGATCATGGAAATCGAGGCTGAAGGCGGCGGTTTCGTCGGCAGTCCCGGGGCGCCGCGCCTGACGGAAGCAAGGGAAAGCGACCGGGACGCTGCCGAGCGGCTCGTTCTGGCTGAACTCCGTGCCCGGATAACCGACCTCCTCGCCTGCCTCCCGCCGCTTCAGTTGCGGGAAAGCTACCTGGAGCCCGCCACGGTGATCGACACCATTGCCGCCGGCGTGGAACGGCACGGCAAGCTGTGCCGGGAGCTTCGACAGCAGCGCGAGACGCTTCGCCGGGAGCGGGGCGAGTTGGAGCGCTACACCGACTTTCTCGCCACCGTCGGCACCCTCGTGGGCAGGGTGGAAACGAAGAGCGGTCTCGATTTCATCGGCATAACCCTGCG
>DATDMX010000188.1:0-2807 GCA_036518575.1 Geobacteraceae bacterium
TGGCAGGCCACTCAATTACACTATATTAAAAAGACCTTTTTTATCTTTTTACATTTGACAAGGCCCGCCTCTCTCGTGTATAAATGAAACAAGCTTCAACGCGATCCTCGGATTGAAAGGAGATTACGCCGATGTGGACTGAAAGATTCCGTATTCGCCCCGTATCCCATTGCAAAGAAGGTTGCACTATGTAGCCCGTCAAGACGATTGGCGGGCGAAACCCACAAGGCCCCTGCAGAGATGCAGGGGCTTTTTTTGTGCCAGGAGCCTAGTTATTCCTTTTGTGCCTGGCGATTGCGCAGAAAGAGATAGGCGAGCGGCGGAAGGACCAGGAGGAAAACAACAAAGAGGAGCTGAAACGTTTTTGCTACCCCGCGGGCGTCGGCGTAGCGCCCCACGAGCGGGCCGGTCACGGCGAACAGGAGCCGGAAACAGAGGGACTGGAGCGACAGCATCCCGGCCCGGTTTGCCGACGGGATCTCGGCCTGGGCCGCATGGAGGAATAACGGCCCCCGCATCCCCCGCATGGCCGTCAAGAGATAGTAGAAGAGAAAGCCCCACACCCCCGCCGAAAACCCCAACCCCAGGTAGCCCATCCACACGAGCACCACGAGAAGCAGGATCATGCCCCGCTCGCCCAGGCGGTCGCGCACCCGGTGGCTGAGAAGGGCGAAAATGGCGACGGTGAGGTTCGCCCCCGCCCACACGGGACCGAAGGAGGCGACGGGTACGCCGGCATCGCGCATGTACGGCTGAATAAGCCAGACCGGGTAGAAGGAGGATATCCCCAGGACGATGCTGAGAAGAATCGTGACGCGCAGACGACGGTTTTCCAGGAAGACGTAGCGCGCCGAAGCAAGGGCCTCCCTGAAATGGCTGCCGTGGTGCCGCTGCTCACGCCGGGGTTCCGTCATGCCGCGCGAGAGGAAAAGCGCCAGCACCCAGACTCCCACCTGGAGGATGAAGGGGAGAAGAGGGTAGCGGGCATAGAGGACGCCGGCAAAGAGCGCCCCCGCTGCCTCGCCGGTCTGGCCGAAGCCGGTGGAGCGCCCCTCGCACCGCCCATAGGCGGCCTCTTCTCCGTGTCCTTTGAGGGATTCGTAGAGAAGAGCACTGTCCGTGCCGCTGATGAAGGAAGTGGAGATACCGAGGAGAATCTCGGCGATGAGAACGTCACGAAACGAGCTCGCCACCGTGTAGACACCCCATCCCACGATGCCCAGGACGGAGGCTAAAGTCAGGGCCGTCCGGTAGCCGACCCGGTCGCTGATGTAGCCCGAGGGGTACTCCATCCCCACCATGGCCACGGCGAAGATACTCTGCAGGAGGAGGATTTGGGACAGGGAGAGCCCGATCTGGTCCTTCCAGAAGAGAGTGATGACCGCCATGGGAAAGAGGGTCATCTGGAGGAAGGAGAAGGCATAGAGGAGGGGAACATTGCGCCGCAGGGTCGTCATGGGCGCATTATGACCCATTCCGGGCTAATAATGAAGCGTCGCGTGCACGCGCTGTTGCCACGAACGGCAAAAATGGTTATCCTGCTCCTATGAACCACGAGCGCCACCACATCCTTGGCCGTCCCTGCTGGATCTTCGATCTCGACGGCACGCTCACCCTGCCGGTGCACGATTTCGCCGCCATCCGCGCCGCGCTCGGCATGGTGGAGACCGATCCCGACATCCTCGGCTTCCTGGCCTCTCTCCCCGAGGCCGAGGCTGCCGACAAGCGCGCCCGGCTCATGGCGATCGAGTACGAGCTGGCTGCGAGGACCGCCGCCGCACCCGGTGCCGGACGGCTTCTCGACGGCCTCCTGCGACGCGGCGCGCGGGTCGGCATCCTCACTCGCAACACGCGCGAGATCGCCCTCCACACCCTCGGAATGATCGGCCTCAAGCACTATTTCAGCCCCGACGCGGTCCTCGGCCGGGACGAGGCCCCACCCAAGCCCCACCCCGAGGGGATCGCCAGACTCCTCACTACCTGGGGAAGCGTCCCGGACGAGGCGGTGATGGTGGGGGATTACCTCTTCGACCTTCAGGTGGGACGCGCGGCCGGCACCGCCACCATCCACGTGGACAGAAGCGGCACATTCCGCTGGCCGGAGCTGGCCGACCTGGCAGTGGCCACGCTCGAAGAGCTGGCAGAGGGGCTGGCGCAGGCAGCGCCCGTCCCCGCGTGATCCCTTCCCCCTCGCGTCCACCTCCCCGAACGGCGGCCCATCTGCCGCCGTTTTCGTTTCGGTCCACGCATGAAAATATTTTGCGTAGCGGCCGGGATGTGCGATGCTTACTGAAACCCCACCGGTTGGCGGGCGCGGCTTGCCGACGAAAGGAGCTCACCTCATGGAAATTGACCTGCGCCAGTTGCGCAACCTGATCAGCAAACGACGGAGCGAGATCGAACAAAGCGTCGAGGGAACCGGCTACCTGGCACGCACCGTTATCGGCGTCGGCACCTTCCTGCTCGACAACGAAGGGAATCTGGACCTCCTGTCGGCCAAGCAGCTGGCCACCTTCGACCGCTTTCTCAAGCCGCTCCTGGAGAGGCCTTCCCGTTAACCGAGGGTCACAATCCCCTCGGCGGCGGCAAAGGTGAGGAATTCCCTGGCCTCATCGGCGGGGATGTCAAGCGCGGCGGCAATCCGGCCGGCCGGGGTCGTCCCGTCCAGCCGCTCGAGAAGGCGGAAGTACGGCTCGGCCAGGGACTCGGTGCAAACCTCCCCGGCCCTGGGGTAGATGACAGCACAGGAGCCCGCCGGCCTGAAGCTCGCGGCGCAGGAAGGAAGGTCGGGCTCCCCCACCTCGAGG
>DATDMX010000189.1:0-11173 GCA_036518575.1 Geobacteraceae bacterium
CTATTTCAGTTCGTGCATCAATTCGAGGAGCCGGCCGATCACGGCCGGGTCGTCCACGGATTGGTCGGAGTAGTTCTTCGGGTCGATCCCCTTGAGGATCAGTTTCATCTTCACGACCCCCTCCAGGACCTTGTTTCCCTGGGCCCGCTGCTCGACGATGTTGTCGATGAGTCTCTTAATCTGTCCTGCCATGGTCGTGCTCCTTAACTTATTCGTTAGGCAGCCGGCTCCATCTGCCGAAGCACCGTGAGCCGGTAGGTGGTGAAACTCTTCTCCCGTACACACCCCCAGAAGACGCCGCTGCCGTAGGAGATGTGCTCCAGGAGGTAGAAGAGGGCAAAGGCGATAAAGGGGAGCTGGGGTTTGCGGATGGCGTAGTCGACCCCGGCGGCGCAGGCGAAGGCTGCCGCAGCCACCACCCCCACGAGGGGGACGATGACGACAAGCGCCAGGAGGAGGACGGCATAGTAGCGGATGAGGTGGTAGCTCACGTAGTAGGCAAGGCTCCCCAGTGCCCGCACCCGCCCGGCCAGGAGGGCACCATAGCCCAGGGGGAGGCGGTGGCGGGCGAGGCGCCGGCGAAGGATGGCCGCATCGGCCGCCAGGAGTAGTGCTCCCGCGGGGATGAGCTCCCACCTGCCGGTAAAGAGCGCGACGAGGGCGAGGGCGAGGAGAAGCCCCAGGACGGGCGGCACGACCATTTTCTTGCGTCGGTCGGGATGGAGAGTCTGGAGGAGCCCTTCGGAAGTGCCGTAGTCGAAGCGCCGGGACATGAAGGGACGAAGCCGGGCCCGGTGCTCGTGCCACACCCGTCCCTCGGGAAGGTAACGGATGGTCCAGCCCCGGTCCCGCAGCCGCCAGGTGAGATCGACGTCCTCACCCACGTGCATCCCGTCGGCAAACCCGCCCGCGGCCAGGAAGGCCCGGCGCCGCACGAGAAGGTTGCAGCTGGGGAGGTAAAAGGTGTCGTCGCCCGAGCTGCCGGCGCGCTCGCGCCCGCCCAGGGAGAGGCTCGACATGACCGCCTCGTAACGGTCGAGCGGCCCCGCGTCCTTGAGACCGTCCACGAGACCCCCCACGGCCGCGGTGGAAGGGTCGGCGAAGGCGGGGATGAGCTCCGCGAGCCACCCCTCGGAAGCGGTGCAGTCGGAGTCGATGAAGGCAAGGAGTTCGCCCGAGGCAGCGGCGGCGCCGCGGTTTCGGGCCGCAGCCGGTCCACGACCGCAGCCGCCGGACGAAACGACGAGGGCGCCGGCGGCACGCGCCACGTCGGCCGAACGGTCGCGACTCCCGTCGTCCACGACGATCACCTGAATCTTTTCCGCGGGGTAGCGAAGCCTGGCGAGCGAGTCGAGACATCGGGAGAGCTCTTCCTCCCGGTCCTTCACGGGGATGACGACGCTCACCGCGGGAAGTTCAGGAGGATCGTCGACAGTACCGCGCTCCCGCTGGACAAAGCCCTTGGTGGCCAACTCTTCCAGCACCCGAGCCTCGGCGGCAGCGGCGGGCTCGACGGCTCCCGCCCGGAGGCGGCCGACAAGCGCGGCAAGCGAAGCATTGAGCCGCAGGGCGCACAGGGGCGCCCGGCAGATGAGCATGCTCTCTCCGTCCCTTTCAACCAACTCCACTGTCTGCGCCAACCGGTACAACATCTCGCTACCTCGCGTTACGTCCCATGGGACCTAGAGCGCCTTATCCCCGAGGAGACCCTCTTCGGCCAGGATCCGGCAGATACCGTCGGCCGTCTCCCCGGCGGATAGGATGTGGAGCCTCCCCTCGCGGGCCTTGATCCCCCCCGAGAGAAGCGACAGAATGCGCTCGAAGGCGGGAAGCGTGGCGTCGGGTGTCACGACCCGCACCGGGTCGGGGCGGGGCACGCCGAACTCGGCCGACGCGAGGAGTGCGCCGCTGGCTCCCGCTTCCCAGAAGGGAAGCCCCAGGTCGGCAAGCTCCCACTCCTCGATTGCTGCGCCGAGCGAGCGGGTGACCGCGTCGAGGGAGGGATAGTGCGGCTCCCGCGTCCCCTCGAAGAGAACCGTGCAGGGAAGCGGCGCGGCTACCGTCTGGCGGGCACCGCGGTCGCTTTTGCGCAGGCACTCCGCGCCGCTTCCCTTCATGGTGAGGGAAAGAACGGCGTTCACCGCCGGGATGCCGGCAGCCGCGGCAGCCAGGGCCGGCACCGGGTCGTCCCCCCGGTCGGCGAGGCGGTTACCCGTGAAGACGAGGGTCGGAGCGAGGATCGCGATGAAGCGGGTGAGAATCCGGCTGTCGGCGACAGCGTCCCCCCCCTCCAGGCCGTGGTCCCAGAAACGGATCACGCGGTCCGCTCCCATGGCGACGGCGAGCCTGAGGGTATCGTCGAGGCGGGCCGGCCCCACGGTGAGGGCGGTGACGGTGGCACCGAAGAGTTCCTTCAGGTGGAGTGCCTCCTCGAGGGCCGAAAGGTCGGCCGGGTTGGGGACACGGCGCAGCCCCCTATCGTTGATGGCCGCGCCCCTCGTGATGACCCGGGCCGGCGGCCGGGGGTCGCTCACTTCGCGCAGCAGAACGAGTATGTGCAGGTTCTTGTAAGGCATGATGAGTGCTCCGAATCGTTTTTAAGTCCCCCTTTTGCTAAGGGGGGAAAGCCAATCACGTCATCCGGTAGGCCACGCCGAAGCCGCCGCGGGGATAGCGCCAGCGGGTGAAGGCGTCGCGATGGCAGACGATGTAGCACGTGCCGCACTCCAGGCAGCCGTCGTAGACGAAGGTCATCTTCTGCTCCGCCTCGCTCCAGGTGTAGCAGCGGGCCGGGCAGCAGTTGGTGCACCCCCGGGTGTCGCACCCCACGCACTTCTCCTGGTCGAGGACGATGTGGGGTTCCCGGTCGATGGTGAAACTGGTGAAGTCGAAAATCTCGTCGATGTTCATAGGGCTCTCCATGCGGTGAAGGCGTCGGCCGCCAGGTTCTTGAGGCCGATGGTCTCCCGGGCCGTCTTGAGGAACAGCTTGGAGATGTTCTCCTTCGGCGCGCCGTCGATGCGGTAGACGTATTCCATGAGGTTGCAGATGAGCTCGGGGTATTCGCGGTAGATGCGCTCGTTGTGGAGCATCTTGGGGGCATTGCGGTAGAGCTTGAGATCCTTCAGGACGTAGCTCTCCTCCATGAGCCGGCGGTACGTTTCCAGCCCCCGCCGGGAGAAATCGCCCTGCTCGTGGGCCGCCGCTACGGCCTTGCCCGCGAGGACACCCGACTGGGTGGCAAGGTTGATCCCTTCCAGGTTCAGGCCCGTGGCGTTGCAAAGCGCCGCCGCGTCACCCGCCACGAGGATGCCGTTACCCACGAGCTCGGGAATCATGGCATACCCCCCTTCGGGGATCACGTGGGCCGAGTACTCCATGAGCCGCCCCCCTTTCACGAGCTTCGCCACCTGGGGCTGCTCGAGAAAGGAGTTCAGCAGGTCGTAGGGGGTCTTGCCGCACGTGCGCAGGCTCCCCAGATGAAGCACGAGGCCGATGGAGATGGAGTCGTAGTTGGTGTAGAGGAAGGCACCGCCGCGCGCGCCGTCCGTGCACCCCACGAACTCGTTGGCAAAGCCCTGGTCGCGGTTAAGGCCGAAACGCTCGTCGATGAGCTCCCGCGGCATGTCGAGGAGGGCCTTCACTCCCACGGCCATCTGCTCGACATTGAACTTGGGTTGCCTCAGCCCCGCCTTCTTGGCGGTGAAGGAGAGGACGCCGTCGGCCGCCACCACCACCGGGGCGGTGAGCTTGCCGCTACGCCCCTGGATGGTGACACCGGCCACGCGGTCGCCGTCGAACACCACTTCGTCCACGGTGGAGCGGGTGAAGAGGGTTGCCCCCGCCTTCACCGCCTCCTCGGCAAGCCAGCGGTCGAAGCGGGGGCGAAAGATGGTGTAGCCATTGTAGGGGGCACGGTCGAACGCCTCCGACTCTATCTGCACGTTGAAGCTCTGCTCACCCGTCATGAAGGTGATGCCCTTCTTGACGATGTGGCGCTCCAGGGGAGCCCGCTCCCAGAAGTCGGGAAAGACCTCTTCGAGGGCGGGAAGGCGGTGGAGCACGCCGCCGAACATGTTCTTTTCACCGGGGAAGGTTCCCCGTTCCACGAGGGCCACATCGAGCCCGGCGCGGGCCATGGTGAGGGCTGCGGCCGAGCCGGCCGGACCCGCTCCCACGACGATTGCCTGAAATGAGCGGCTCATGCGACACCTCCGGTAGCGGTCTTGACCTTTTCGATGAGGCAGGGGAGAAGTTCGCGCAGGTCGGCGACGAACCCTTCGTCGGCGTTGGGGAAGATGGGGGCCTTGGGATCGATATTGACGGCCACGATGCGGCGCGAGTCCTTGATCCCCCCCACGTGGTGCATGGAGCCGGAGATGCCGAGCGCGAGATAGAGTCTCGGCGTTACGGTGCGGCCGGTCTGTCCCACCATCCGCTCGAAGCCGGTCCACCCCAGGTCGAAGACCGGGCGGGTGACGCCAAGGGAGGCGTTCAAGAGACGGCAGAGCTCCTTGAACTGGGCAAAGGTCGCCTCGTCGCACCCCTTGCCGACGCTGAAGATCACCTCCGCGTCGGTGAGGTCCACCGTCTGCGGGTCGGGGGGGATGCGGTCCATGACCCTGGCCGCCTCTCCCTCGGAAGGTTCCGCGGGCGCCCAGGTCGCCACGACGGGGGTGCTGGGACGCACGCTCGGCAGGAGCACCTGGCTCAAGTTACGGACGGGAACGGTGATGACGAGGGGCTGGGAACCGTCCCACACCCTCGTTTCCGCCACGCGGCTGCCAAGGACGCTGCGGGTGAGGCGAAGCCCCCCCTCTCCCTGGCGGGCGGTGACCACTTCGGTGAGGATGGCGGCGCCAAGCGCCACGGCCACGACCGGGGCCAGAGTGGCGCCGAGATCGTTGTGGGGGAGGACGACGAGCGACGCCCCTGCCTCGGCGAGGCTCGCCAGGGTCTTGGCCAGGTGCGCCGGGGTGTCGAGCAGGTGTTCCCCTTCGGCTATCCGGGTGATCGCCGGTGTCCCGTAGGCCCCGAAGCCGGCCAGCGCCTCGCCCGTCGGGTCGAGCAGGGTGACGGCACCCCAGGTTGCGCCCACGACGCCGGAGAGGCGTCCGGCGTAGGAGAGGAGCCCCCGTCCGGTCTCATCGAGCGCCCCGTCGGGGAGATCGACAAAAACGAGGATGTTTCCCGTGGCTGCCATCAGATCTCCCTCCCGATCCGGTGCCCTTCCCAGATGGCCATGTCCACCTTGCGCGGGGCCACGCAGTCGCCGATCCGGTAAAGTTCGTTCACCTTACCCTTGAGGCTCATGTAGAGGGCCTCGTCGACCCGCTGCCCCATGGCGAGGACGATGGTTTCGTACGGCCCCCACTCGTCCCAGATGTTGGAGTAGACGTTGAACCCCTTGACGGTCTTTGCCCCCGCCTCCCCCGAAAGCTCGATGACGGCGATGTCCGGGGTGAAGGTGACCCCCTTCTGGAGGAGCCGCTGGCGGGTGAGGTAGAGGTCCTGCGTGGGCCCCAGCTCGGCGCCGATGAAGAGGCTGGAGGTGATGATGTGCACGGTCTTGCCCTGGTTGGCGAGGAGTTCGGCCGTGGCGGTGGCGCGGTGGTGGCCGTCGTAGTCGATGAGACAGACGTTCTGGCCGACTTCCGCCTGGCCCTCGAGGACCTGCCAGACGTTGCAGACGGACGGGCCGTCGGCCCCGCCCACGGGGTGCTCCTTGGGAAGGCTTCCCGTGGCGACTACCACCACGTCGGGCTTTGTGGCCAGAAGCTCCTCGGCGCCCACTTCGACGCCGGTCTTTACGGTGACGCCGGCCTTGTCCACCTGCCCCTTCTCGTTCCTGATGATGACGCCGAACTCGTCGCGCCCCACTCCCTTCATGGCGGTGCGCACCTGGCCGCCGAGGGTTTCGTTACGGTCGTAGAGGGTCACGTCGTGGCCGCGGCGGCCCGCCATCTTGGCGGCCCACATGCCGGCCGGCCCGCCACCAACGACGGCCACTTTCTTCCTGACGTTCGCCTTGGCGAGCGTCCCTTCGCCCCACTCCTTCTCGCGCCCCACGGCCGGGTTCTGCACGCAGCCGAGCGACTTGTTCATGCCGATGCGACCGATGCACCCCTGGTTGCAGGCGATGCAGTAGCGGATGTCGTCGAGCCTTCCCTCGAAGGCCTTCTTGGGGAGGAACGGGTCGCAGATGAGGCCGCGGCACATGCCGATCATGTCGGCCTGGCCGGCAGCGAGGACCTTCTCCGCCATGACCGGGTCGTTGATGCGGCCGGTGCAGAAGACGGGGAGCTTGATCCTCTCGCGGATCCCGGCGGCCAGCGGAATGGTGTAGCCGAGCGGGGTGTGCATGGAGCCTTCCACGAGGTAGAGGTTGTAGAAGGTGGCGATGGAGAGGTCCATGAAGTCGATGAGACCGGAGGCTTCGAAGTGGGCGCAGATCTCCTGCACCTGGGCGAGGTCGAGACCGCCGGGGATCATCTCGTCGGCGCACATGCGCACACCCAGCGTGAAGTCTTTCCCCACGGCCTTACGGACCGCCGCGATGAACTTCAGGGGGGCGCGCAGCCGGTTTTCCAGGCTTCCGCCGTACTCGTCGGTACGATGGTTGGTGAGGGGCGGGAGGAACTGGCGGGCGAGGCTCGAATGGCCGAACTGGAGCTCGACCCCGTCGAAGCCCCCTTCGCGCACGTGGATGGCGCTTTTGGCGTAGTAACGGGCCACTTCCTCGATATCTTCCGGCTCCATCGCCTTGGGGGTCTCACGGAAGAGGACGTCGGGCACGGGAGAGGGTGCCCAGACGGGCAGGCGCGAGATGCTGCCGTCACCCTGCTGGCCGTTGTGATTCAGCTGGGCGAAGATCTTGGCATCGAACTGGTGCACGTAGTCGGTGATCTTCTTGAAGCCCGGGATCACCTCCTTGTGGTAGACGTCGATCAGCTTCTCGTAGGCCATGTCCGTCGGATGGACCGTCAACTCCTCGGTGATGATGAGACCGGCACCCCCCTTGGCGCGCTCGCCCCAGTAGTACATCTGCCGCTCGCTGGGGAGATTGCCCACCGCCAGGTTGGTCAGGTGCGGCTGGAACGAGATACGGTTCTTTACCTCGACCGTCCCGAGCTTGAGGGGAGAGAATAGATAGGGAAACATCATGGTAGTGGCTCCTTGAATGCCCGTCCGACGTGTCGGCCACGTCGGACGGGCCAGACTATAATTTACGCGGCTTGTGCCGTCTTATGGGCGTCGGCGATGGAGGTCACGCAGCGCTCGAGGCACTCGGGATCCCCGCCGTTGATGTCGTTTTTCAGGTGCCAGGCCACCGCCGGACAGCCGCCGTGGCACTGGTCGAAACGGTTGCAGCTCTCGCACGAGTGGATCCTGAGGTTTCTGAAGGACTCGTAAATCTCTGAACTATCCCAGATCTCCTGGAAGGTCTGCTCCCTGAGCGACCCCGCCTTGAAGCGCTCGGTCTGGAGGAAGGCGCAGGGGTACATGTTCCCCGTGGGGCCGACGCAACAGGTGAGCTTGGCCGCGCCGCAGAGGTTAAGCCCCAGTCCCTGGCGCTCCTGGGAGGTGAGGGAAAAGAAGCTGTCG
The DNA here is from genome assembly GCA_036518575.1 of Geobacteraceae bacterium. GTDB lineage: Bacteria > Desulfobacterota > Desulfuromonadia > Geobacterales > Geobacteraceae > DATDMX01. The sequence goes on from DATDMX010000189.1 coordinate 7,606, forward strand.
CCAGTACGCACGTCGCCGCTCGCAGAAAGCCAGTCGGAGAAGGCGAGGAGCTGTGTGGGGGTGGGCCGCAGTTCTTCCCAGTTGTCGGCGCCGCGCCCCGAAGGCCGGAAACGGCTTACTCTGAGCGCGACGCCCAGCGTCCTGGCCAGCTCGTGCATGGCCGGGATTTCGTCGGCGTTCTGGGTGGTGAGCACCGTGTTGATGCTCGTGGGAATGGAGGTTTTGGCCAGAAGTTTCAGGGCCTCGACGGCCCGGGCAAAGACACCCTTGCCCCGGATGGCGTCACATGTCTCGGGACGGGCGCCGTCCATGCTCACCTGGATCGCCACGAGGCGGCTGGCGGCCAGGCGGGCGACCCGCTCTTCGTCGAGCAGGGTCCCGTTGGTGGAAATACAGGTCATGATCCCCCGGCTGTGGCAGGCCGCGAGGATGTCCTCGAAGTCGGGGCGCATGAACGGCTCGCCCCCTCCGAAATTGATCTGGAAGACCCCGGCCCGGTGCACCTGCTCCACCAGGTCAAGGGCCTCGGCTGTGGAGAGCTCGCCGTGGGCGGGCTCTCCAGAAGCCGAGAGGCAGTGGGTGCAGCGGAGGTTGCAGGCCAGCGATACTTCCCAGGTGAGGTTTACCGGGGAACGAAGCCCCATCTCAACATAACGATTGCTCACGGAGGAACCCCTTTTCTAGAAGTTGCGCGATGAACTTCTGTAATGCCTTCTTCTGATGGTCCGAGAGCCCCTCGGGGAACTCGTCCTTGCTCCTGACGGTCCCGTAGAAGTCCGCGGGAAGAAGGCTGCCGGTCTCGGCGAAGAGAAGGCGCGGTCCCCTGGAGTCATAGAACAGGAGACCGAACCCTTCCTGCCGAACGCGGCAGGCGGGGTGCAGCCGTATGCCTGCACCTGCCGCCGCCATCTCAGTACACCCCGCAGATGCCGTCGATTGCGAGCTCTTCCACCTGGATTTCCTCCAGAATGCGGGGCTCTTCACAACAGGTTTCGATTGCTTGCTTTTCCGTTTCCATGCTTCTTCTCCTTTTGAATGGTTCGCGCATCGAGGCGATGCGTCGTTGATGCCTTCCATATTTGCAACGGCGGTGCCAAAAAATAAAACACTGATTTACGCTTAAAAAGCGCGACGTTAGCGCCGATGGTAAAATTCCGGAACAGGCCACATGTGGAGAAATTCGACAGTTGCAGAGATCGGGGGCTACAAGCGTTCCAACTCAGGTGGGTAAAATTTCCACAATGGGTATATTGTCTACAGACGAATAAACCGATGTTATGCAATTAATGTAACGCGGTATACTGGAAGCGTAATCAGCGGCGAAAAAGAATTGAAGAAGGAAAGGTGAAGCCATGCCAGAGAAAAACACGCACTGCTCCTACTGCGGTGGACTCTTTTCCCCTGCGGCCCCCTGGCCCCGACGCTGCCGTTTCTGCGGCACCACGAGCTACCTGAACCCGATCCCGGTGGCCGTGGTGCTCGTGCCGGTGGGTGACGGACTCGTCGTCATCAGGAGGGGCATCGAGCCGCAAAAGGGAACACTCACCCTCCCCGGCGGCTACATCGACCTCGGGGAGACGTGGCAGGAGGCGGGCGCCCGGGAGGTGGCGGAGGAGACCGGCATCGCCATCGAGAGCGCCGGCCTCCAACTCTACGATGTCATGAACGGCTTCGACGGCACCCTCGTGGTCTTCGGCCTCGCCACGCGGGTACCGGTCAGTTCCCTGCAGCCGTTCAGCTCGGACGAAACGGAAGAAGTGCTCCTCATCCACGGGCCGACAGAACTGGGCTTTGTCATGCACACGCAGGTTGTGACGAGATATTTTGCCGAGAGGCGGGAAAGGAGGAGCGGGACGTGATGCGAGAAGAGAGGGAAAAGTTACCGTTTACTTTCGGCGAGAAGATGCCGTACACTGGCGCGGCCGGAACCACGTCGGGACACGAAAGGGTAAGAACCGTTCATGGAACCAAACATCTTCAGCCTGGAAATGGCAGTGCGCGACTATGAGTGCGACCTGCAGGGGGTGGTGAATAACGCCGTCTACCAGAACTACCTCGAACACGCGCGACACGAGTACCTCAAGAGCATCGGCATCGACTTCGCCGCCCTGGCAGCCGAGGGGATCAACCTCGTGGTGGTGCGGGTGGAGTTGGACTACAAGCTCTCCCTCACAAGCGGCGACCGCTTCGTGGTGGAGGTGAGGCCCGAGAGAATCTCGCCGGTACGCATCGGCTTTCATCAGGACATCTACCGTCTGCCGGACCGAAAGCTCGTCATCAGGGGGCTCGTCACCGGAACGGCCCTCAACGCCAAGGGCCGCCCCCAGCTCCCCAAGGCCCTGACGGAGCTCCTGGAGCGCACCTGAGGGGGTGAAAAGCCGAACCCCGAATTTGTGATACACTTCCCCGTGACTGGACGTTTTTTTCCGAATAACTGCGGAAAGGAGTCTTTCGTCATGGCCCTCATCACAACCCAACTGCAGGACGACATCGGCACCATCTGCTTCAATCACCGGGAAAAACGCAATGTACTGAGCCGAGCGCTCATCGACGAGATCATTGCCGCCATCGACGCGCTCAGGAAGGGAAGGGCACGCGTCCTCGTGCTGCGGGCGCCTCCCGGTGCGCAGGTCTGGTCGGCCGGCCACGATGTGGCCGAGCTGCCGATGCCGGGGAGGGACCCGCTGGCCTACCACGACCCCCTCGTCACCATCCTGCGGGCGGTGCAGGAGGCGCCCCTGCCGGTCATCGCCATGATCGAGGGGAGCGTCTGGGGAGGCGCCTGCGACCTGGCGCTTTCCTGCGACATCCTCATCGGCTGCCCCACCACCACCTTCTGCATGACCCCCGCCAAGATCGGCGTCCCCTACAACGCCTCCGGCATCATCCACTTCATCAACATCATGGGGATCAACATCGCCAAGGAAATGTTCTTCTCGGCCCGCCCCCTGTCGGCGGAACAGGCGGAAAGGCGCGGGCTCCTCAACCACGTGGTCCCCGTGGAAGAACTTGAGGACTTCACCTACGGCATGGCGCGGCAGATCACGAGCAACAGCCCCCTGAGCATCTCCGTCATCAAGGAGCAGATCCGGCTTCTCGCCAACGCCTATCCCTTGAGCCCTACGACCTTCGAGCGCATCCAGGGGCTGCGGCGCGTGGTGTACGACAGCGATGATTACCGCGAGGGAATCTGCGCGTTCAACGAGAAGCGGTCGCCGGTCTTCCACGGAAAGTGATCATGGTAGTGGTGTTCGCTGTGCAAAGCTGATTTTTCGGTTGATTGCCCTGCAGGATGCGGGAAGAGAGCCTCGTCGGTCGCCGGCGAGGCTCTCCCTTTAAGAGAGGCCTGCCATTCTCAAGCCAGATTCCGGAGAATGGCGGTGAACATCCGGCTCTCGCCAGCCTGGGAGACCGAGAGCGCCACTTCCACCTCCACCTCACGGCCGTCCACGGTGGCCAGCCGGTGGCGGGTCGTTTCGCCCACCCCCCCGCCTTTCCCGGTCCGCAGGTAAGCGACGATCCCCTGGTGCATCTTCTCGCCGTCGATGAAGAAGCGGAACACGCTCTC
>DATDMX010000190.1:0-2517 GCA_036518575.1 Geobacteraceae bacterium
CTTCTGGATCTTTTACGCATCCATGGTGACCGACTCGCGGGCGAGGATCTATGAAACGCTTGGCCTTCCCGCCAAGGCTGTTGCCGAGTACCGGTATCTATGCGATACGCTGAAGGACGAGCGGGCCTGCAGAAACGTGGAGCTGTTGAAATAGTCCGTCGAAAGGAGAGATCTATGACAAGGGGGCATCAGGTATTCTCCGCTCGATGGAGGCTTGCCGTAGCCGGTCACTCCTCCTTGGACCATCTCTTCCTTTTGCCGCCACCGGTGATGTTCTTTCGCAACTGTTCCACGAGTACCCCCAGGAGTTGCCGCTCGGAGGCCCAGTGGTCCTGCTCCTGGAGCAGGCGTAGCGCCACGGCCGCGATGCCGGGGATCCGGTTTCTCCCCGACTCCCAGTCCTGTACCGTGCGGTACGGCGTTTCCAACGCTAACGCCAGCTCCGTCTGTTTCATGCCCAACGCACGCCGTGCGTTCTTGAATTCTTCTGGTGTCATATGTACCCCCCTTAACCTTTATTTTACCACTAATTTGAGAAAGTTAACTGGGGTGCTGTTCATTTTGTCGAGTAACTATTGATGCAATAACGGATTTCCTTTATTGACATATGTATATAAGCTGCATACAGTTAGGGGGACTGTCCTTTCCCCCACGATACGCCAAGGGAAACCTCCCGGCCAGATGGCTACAATTGCCGCAAGAACATGAGCGGGGTGCCACGAATGATGCCCAAACGTCATAGGTCGTGTCTCGGTAGCTTGGTTCGGTTCGTCATTGCCATCCTGTTTTTTTCCTTCCTCATCTTCCCACCTGCCCGGGCCGATGCCCGGGTTGTGAGTGTGGGCGTCTATGAAAACGCTCCGAAAATTTTCACGTCCGAAGCGGGCAAGCCGTCGGGCATCTTTATCGACATCATCGAGCACATCGCCAAAGCCGAAGGGTGGGAGCTGCGCTACGTCCGTGGCACGTGGGCCGAGGGGCTGGAACGCCTGGCAAAAGGGGAAATCGACCTCATGCCGGACGTGGCGTACACCACCGAGCGGGAAAAGGTCTATGCCTTTCACAAGATTCCGGTCCTCTCCGGATGGTCCCAGGTGTACGCCCGCAAGGGAAGTGGCATCCAGTCAATCCTCGATTTGAACGGCAAGCGGGTTGCCGCCCTGGAACAGACGATTCAACTGGAGACGTTCAAGCGGATCGCCCACGGCTTCGAGTTGAACATCACCCTCGTCCCCGTGCCCGATTACAAGACCGAGTTCGACATGATCGCTAACGGCAAGGTCGACGCCGGGGTCACCAACCGTTTCTACGGGCTCATGTACGCACGGAAATCAGGGCTCGAGGATACGCCCGTCATGTTCGACCCCGCCCCCTTCTTCTTCGCCGCACCCAAGGATGCCCCCCGCCAACTGCTGGACGCCATCGACACCCATCTCGCCGATCTGAAAAAAGATCCCGGTTCTGCCTACTATGCGGCCATGAAGCGCTGGACTTCCGAGGAAGTTCATTTCAAGGTGCCGACCTGGCTGGAGATTCTCGCCCTCTTCGTCGCCCTTGCCCTGGTCGTAAGCCTCGTGGGAGGTGCCATCCTCAAGCAGCAGGTAACCGCCCGGACCCTGGAGCTGAAACAGCTGAACAGCGAGCTGGCGACGAGCGAGCAGAGGTACCGCCACCTCTTCGAACACAATCCCGCGCCCATGCTTGTCTACCACCGGGGAACCCTCAGGATGCTGGCGGTGAACGACGCGTTCGTCCATCACTACGGCTACAGCCGCGACGAGGCGCTGGCACTCGTTTTGACCGACCTCTACCCCGACGAGGAGAAGGAAGCGATCACCAGGGTGGCCGCCGGCCTCAAGGGGCATGCCTATGCGGGCGAGTGGCATCACCTCAAAGCCGACGGGTCGATCATCACCATCAGCGTACGGTCGCACGATATCGAGTTCTGGGGACATGATGCCCGCATAGCCGTCATCTCCGACGTGACCGAGACGAAGCGGATGGAGGCTGAGCTTCGCAATATTAATGAAACCCTCGACCAGAAGGTGCGCGAGCGGACGGCGGAACTCGTGGAGAAGAACGTGGAGCTCGCAGCGGCCAACGAGAAGCTCACGGAACTCGACCGGCTCAAGTCCACCTTCATCGCCTCCATGAGCCATGAACTGAGGACTCCCCTCAATTCCATCATCGGTTTCACCGGCATTCTCCTCCAAGGGTTGGCGGGACCGCTGAACGACGAGCAGAAGACGCAGCTCGGCATGGTCAAGGGGAGTGCCCGGCATCTGCTGGAGCTCATTACCGACATCATCGACCTGAGCAAGATCGAGGCGGGCAAGATCGACGTCCACGCGGAGCCCTTCGATCTCGTCCAAACCGCACGGGAGGTGCTCGACACCTTCCGGGTTGAGGCCTACCGCAAGTCTCTGGAGCTCCAGCTCAGCGGCCCTGAGCGGGTGATGGTCCGCAGTGATGCCCGCAGGGTGAAGCAAGTGCTCGTCAATCTCATCGGTAATGCCG
>DATDMX010000191.1:0-3423 GCA_036518575.1 Geobacteraceae bacterium
AGGGAGGTCATCGAGGCCCGCGACGGCCGCGAGGGCCTCGATATGGCCAGGGCACAGCTCCCCGACCTCATCATCTCAGATGCCCTCATGCCGCGGATGGACGGTTTCGAGTTTCTGAGGGAAGTGAAGAATGACGAGGCCCTCAAGGAGATTCCCTTCGTGTTCCATTCCTCCGTCTACACGGGCTCCCGGGACGAGGACCTTGCCTCCAGCCTCGGCGCTGAAGCGTTCATCTCCAAACCGAAGGAACCCGAGGAGTTCTGGGCGGAAATAGCTGCTGTCATGCAAAGACTCGCGGCCGGCGCCAGCAAGCCGCCTCCTTCCGAGATGAAAGAGCGCGAGCGGGAGTATCTCCGGGAACACACCGAGGTCGTGGCGGCCAAGCTCGAACAGAAGGTGAAGGAGCTCGAAGAGGCCCTGTCCCGGGCCAGCGAGGCGGAAGCGGCGCTGCGCAAGTTCTCCCTCGCCGTCGAGCAGAGCCCTCTTTCCATTGTTATCACTGACAGCAGCGGAACCATCGAATTCGTCAATCCGAAATTCACGCAGATGACCGGTTACGAGCCCGCCGAGGTCGTGGGCCGCAACACACGCATCCTGAAATCGGGCGAGACTCCTCCCGAAACGTACGAAAACCTCTGGTCGACCATTACCTCCGGCAACGTCTGGGAAGGAGAATTCCACAACAGGAAGAAGACCGGCGAGCTGTTCTGGGAAGCGGCCACCATCTCCCCCCTCAAGAACAGCGAAGGGATCATCACTCACTTCATCGCCCTGAAGGAAGACATCACTGCCCAGAAGAAGCTGGAGCAGCAACTGCGCCATGCCCAGAAAATGGAGGCCGTGGGAACGCTGGCCGGTGGTGTCGCTCACGACTTCAACAACATCCTGACGGCAATCATCGGCTTCGGCAGCCTTTTGGACATGAAGATGGCCGAGGGGGATCCGCTACGCCCTCATGTGACCCAGCTTCTTGCCGCAGCTGACCGGGCCACGAACCTTACCCGGTCGCTCCTCGCTTTCGGCCGGTCGCAGGCGACGGAAACGAAGCGGATGGACCTGAACGAGATCGTCACCGGCATGGAGCGGATGCTGCGCCGCATTCTGCGCGAGGATATCGAGTTGCGGATCCATCTCTGCCAGGAAGACCTGCCCGTGCGCGTCGACGTGGGACAGATCGAGCAGGTGCTCATGAACCTGACCGCCAACGCCCGGGATGCCATCTGCGGCGTCGGTGCCATTACCGTCGCCACCGGGGTGACGGAACTTGACGAGGAGTTCCGGAGGATTCACGGCTACGGCGAGCCGGGAAGTTACGCCCTCATCACCTTTGCCGATAGCGGTTCGGGGATGGACGAGAAGACCCGGCTGAGGATTTTCGAGCCGTTCTTCACCACCAAGGACGTGGGAAAAGGAACGGGGCTCGGTCTGTCCATCTGCTACGGCATCGTGAAACAGCACGGCGGCTACATCAACTGCTACAGCGAACCGGGGATGGGGACAACGTTTCGCATCTATCTTCCCCTTACCCCGGAGAGCGCTGCGCAGAAGAAGGCCTTGGTGGAAGTGCTTCCGCGGGGGGGGACGGAAACGATCCTCCTCGCCGAAGACGACCCCACGGTCAGAAGCCTCACGACGAGCATGCTCGCCGAGTTCGGCTATACCGTGATCGAGGCGCAGGATGGCGAGGAGGCCGTGGCAAGGTTCAGCGAGCATTCGACGGCCATCAACCTTTGCCTGTTCGATGCCATCATGCCGAAAAAGAGCGGGTGGGAGGCGTATGGGGAGATACGGAAAATGTGCCCCGACGCCAAGGTGCTGTTCGTGAGCGGGTATCAGGCCGAGCAGACCAGTCAGGTGACGGGAGGAGCCGATTTTATCGCCAAGCCGGTCTCGCCGCGGGTTCTGCTTGGCAAGGTGCGAGAGGTATTGGACAGGTGACACGGCATGGGCGAAGAAACATTACCAATTCCGACGCAAGTGTGGTAATAACCTCCCCTTGAAGAGTCCTTCCAGGGGAGTTCATGTCAGAAAAGAAAAACATCGCCCGGGCCGCCGGCGTGCTCGGTTTTGCCACCATTCTCTCCCGCATCATGGGGATGGTCCGCGACATGGTGGTGTCGCGCCTCTTTGGTGCCGGCTTTGCCACCGACGCCTTCTTCGCCGCTTTCCAGATTCCCAACATGCGGCGCCGCTTCTTCGCCGAAGGGGCCCTCACCTCGGCCTTTGTCCCCACCTTCTCCGAGTGGCTCACCCGCAAGGGGGAAGAGGAGGCGCGCGACCTCGCCAACATCTGCTTCACCCTCCTTACCATCTGCATGGCCGTGGTTGTCGTCGCGGGAATCGTCTTTTCCCCCTTCATCGTCCACGTCATGTTTCCCGGTTTCAAGGCTCAGCCCGCTAAGCTTGAGCTCACGGTGTTCCTCAACCGTCTCATGTTCCCCTACATCTTCTTCGTAAGCCTCGTGGCGCTTTGCATGGGCATCCTCAACACGGTGCGCCACTTCTTCACCCCGGCCATCTCCACCGTCTTCCTCAATATCTCCATGATCTTCTGCGCCGCCTTCCTCCATGCCCGCTTCCGGGTGCCCATCACAGCCCTGGCGGTGGGGGTTCTCGTGGGCGGCGTTCTTCAGCTTCTTCTCCAGCTTCCCGTCCTCTGGCGCAAGGGCTTCCCCCTACGACCCCGATTCGATTTCCATCACCCGGCAGTGCGCAAGATCACCCTCCTCATGGGGCCGTCGGTTTTCGGCGTGGGCGTCTACTACCTCAACATCACCGTGGGGAACATTCTCGCCTCGCTGCTTCCCCAGGGAAGCGTCTCCTACCTCTACTATGCCCAGCGCCTCTTCGAGTTTCCCCAGGGGATCTTCACGGTTTCCGTCGCCCAGGCGGTCCTTCCCTCCATGAGCCGCCAGGCAGCGGCCGGCGAAATCCACGAGATGAAGGACTCCCTCGGTTTCGGCCTTCGCCTCACCCTCTTCATCACCATCCCCGCTATGGCGGGGCTCATCGTATGCGCCACCCCCATATTCAGTCTCCTCTTCATGGGGGGGGAGTTCGACTACACGAAGGCGCTCCGCTCGGCCGAAGCGCTCTGCTTCTACTCACTCGGCCTGTCGGTAGTGGCCCTCGTGCGGGTGTTCGTGCCCGCCTTCTACGCCATGAAAGACACCAAGACGCCGGTCCTCACCGCCTTTGCCGCCTTCGTCGCCAATCTCGTCTTCAGCCTCATCCTCATGAGACCGCTCCTCCACGGCGGCTTGGCGCTCGCCTCCTCCCTCTCGGCCCTCGTGAACCTTCTCCTCCTCGTTTGGCTGCTGCGCAGAAAGATCGGCCCCTTCGGCGGGCGGCGGGTCGCGGTGACGGCCGGGAAGGCGTTTGTGGCCGCGCTGCCGATGGCGGCCGGGGTCGCCTGGACCATGG
>DATDMX010000192.1:0-4735 GCA_036518575.1 Geobacteraceae bacterium
ATGACATGAGCGCAAAAGGTCCGCAGATGATCGTGCCGGGCGTGACGGCGGTGATTCTCGCCGGCGGCGCCTCCGCGCGTATGGGAAGCAACAAGGCTCTCCTGCCCTACCGGGGGGGACGCTTCATCGAGGCGATCCACCGCCAGTTGGCGGCGCTTTTCGACGAAGTGCTCCTCGTCACCAATAATCCCGAGCACTATCCGTTTCTTCCCTGCCGCAAGGTGAGCGACATCTTCGGGGGGATGGGGGCTCTGGCGGGGATTCACGCGGGGCTTTTCCACAGCCTCAACCCCGCCATCTTCGTCGTGGCCTGTGACATGCCCTACCTCAATACGGAGCTCATCCGGCACCTGGCCGGCCGGGCCGACCGGGGCGGGGTTCTCATTCCGGAGAGCCCGGGCGGTCTCGAACCGCTTCACGCCGTCTACGGTAAGGGGTGTCTGGCCGCCATTGAGGCGACCCTCCTGTCGGGCGAGCGGCGGATCGTCTCGTTCTTTCACCGGACCAACGTCAACAAGATGAACGCGGCGGAGGTGGCCCGGTTCGATCCTGAATTCGCTTCCTTTCGCAACATCAACACCCCCGAGGATTACTTTCGCCTGCGCGACATGGAAAAGGATGAAGGGGATAAAGGAGAAGAGCCATGTTCGGTTTCGGCATGCCCGAGTTGATTATTATTCTCGTCGTCGCCCTGGTGGTGGTGGGTCCGGCCAAGCTTCCCCAACTGGGGCAGGCGCTCGGGAGCGGCATCAGGAACTTCAGGAAGGCAAGCACCGAGGATCCCCGGAAGACCCCTCTGCCGGAGGAGCCGGAGAGGGGGTGACGGGCAAGCCCTGACCGCCCGCGCGAACTGTTGACCGCGAGGCCGTACCCTGCTATGGTGTGACGGGTTGCGAATCTGGCTAAGCGGAGGCGCGCATGCTGATTGTCATGAACCATAAGGCAGGGCAGAAGCAGATCGACGCGGTGATCGCGGCGGTGGCGAAGATGGGGCTCACGGCGGCCCCCATTCCCGGGAGCGAGCGGACCGCCATCGGTGTTCTCGGCAACAAGGGGTACGTGGATGACGCGACCATCCGCGACCTTCCGGGTGTGCAGGAAGTCATTCACGTCTCCAAACCGTACAAGCTCGTCTCCCGCGATTTCCATCCCCGGCCCTCGGTTGTGAAGGTGGGGGGAGTGGCCATCGGCGAGGGGCAGCGGCCCGTGGTGGCAGGCGGCCCCTGTGCCGTGGAGAGCGAAGAGCAGATCATGCGGACCGCCCGGGCCGTGAAGAAGGCCGGCGCCGACCTTCTGCGGGGCGGGGCCTTCAAGCCGCGCACCGGTCCCCACACCTTTCAGGGCTTGCGGGAGGAGGGGCTGAAGCTCCTCGCCCGTGCCGGCAAGGAGACGGGGCTTCCCATCGTCACCGAGGTGATGAGCCCGGATAACGTGGGGCTCGTGGCCGAGTACGCCGACCTCCTTCAGGTGGGGGCTCGCAACATGCAGAATTTCGACCTCCTGCGGGAGCTGGGCAAGACCCGCAAGCCGGTGCTCTTGAAGCGCGGGATGAGCGCCACGGTGGAGGAGTTCCTCGCCGCCGCCGAGTACATCCTCGACGAGGGTAACCCCCACGTGATCCTCTGCGAACGGGGCATCCGCACCTTCGAGACCGCCACCCGCAACACCCTCGACCTGGCCATCGTACCGCTCGTCAAGGAACTCTCCCATCTCCCCATCATGGTGGACCCCTCTCATGCCACGGGCAAACGAAGCCTCGTTGCCCCCATGGCCAAGGCGGCACTCGTGGCAGGGGCCCACGGCGTCCTTGTGGAGGTCCATCCCGAGCCGGAAAAGGCCCTCTCCGACGGCCCGCAATCCCTCACCGTTCCGGGGTTCGAGCGGCTCATGGAGGAGGTCCGGCGGCTCTCCGCTTTTCTTGGTTTCGAAGCGCAAAAAGGCTCTTGATTTCTCCCGGCGCTCCGGCTACACTACACCTACAAAGCTTCTCTCTGCTGTGTGCGTGAGGTTAATCAGCCCAGGCGGAATACTCATTGCACGGGAGCCCTTCAGGCCGCGGTGTGCTGCCCCATTACGCGGGACTTGCCTAAAGCGGTACATGGGTCGCCCACCTATTAGGGAACTCGCTCGGAGGCCCTACAACCCACGGCATGGTGGAGAGGTTACGTTGAGAAGGGGGCCGGCTTGCCGGCCTCCTTTCTTTTTATGATTCGGAGGAGCACCATGGCCCCCACCCCGCGGGAAATCCTGGAGAGCGTCTTCGGCTACCACGCCTTCCGGCCCCTCCAGGAAGAGGTGATCGGCCGGATCTGCGGCGGCGGGGATGCCTTCGTCCTCATGCCCACCGGCGGTGGCAAGTCCCTCTGCTACCAGGTGCCCGCCCTTGCCCGGCCGGGCACGGCCCTCGTCGTCTCACCCCTCATCTCCCTCCTGAAGGACCAGGTGGATGCCCTCACGGCCAACGGTGTGGCGGCCGCGGCCTACAACTCGTCCCACGGGGAGAAGGAGGCCCGGCGGGTTCTCGCCGAGTTCCACAGCGGCCGCCTCGACCTCCTCTACGTCGCCCCGGAGCGGCTCATGTCCCCGGCCTTCCTCGAACGTCTGAACACGGTTCCCTTGGCGCTCTTCGCCATCGACGAGGCCCACTGCGTTTCCCAGTGGGGTCACGACTTCCGCCCCGAGTACGTGGCGCTCGGGCGTCTGCGCACGCTCTTCCCCGACGTGCCCCTCCTGGCCCTCACCGCCACCGCCGACCCCCAGACAAGGGGCGACATCGTCCGCAACCTCGGGCTCGGGAGTGCCCCTCTCTTCATCGGCGGCTTCGACCGGCCCAACATCCGTTATACCGTCGTCGAGAAGCAAAAACCCTTCAACCAGCTCACCGCCTTCCTGCGTGAGCGCCCCGGGAGCCCCGGCATCGTCTATGCGCTCTCCCGCAAGCGGGTGGAAGAGGTGGCCGAGAAGCTCGCGGCAAGCGGCATTGCCGCGGCCGCCTACCACGCGGGACTCCCCGACCGGGAGCGGCAGCGGGTGCAGGAGGCGTTCCAGCGCGACGACCTCCAGGTGGTGGTGGCAACGGTGGCCTTCGGTATGGGGATCGACAAGCCGAACGTCCGCTTCGTCGTTCACTACGATCTCCCCAAGAATATCGAGAGCTACTACCAGGAGACCGGCCGGGCGGGGCGCGACGGCCTCCCTGCCGAGGCGCTTCTCCTCTTCGGCTACGGCGACATCGCCATCAGCCGCGCCCTCATCGAAAACGGCACCAACGCCGAGCAGGTGCGGATCGAGCTCCATAAGCTCAACGCCATGGTGGGGTTTGCCGAGGCGCTCACCTGTCGGCGCCGGGTGCTCCTGGGCTACTTCGGCGAGCGGCTCGAGGAGGATTGCGGCAACTGCGACGTCTGCCTCAATCCGCCCGAGCGCTACGACGCCACCCTGGAGGCGCAAAAGGCCCTCTCCTGCGTCTACCGCGTGGGGCAGCGTTTCGGCATCGGTCACGTGGTGGATGTCCTGCGTGGCTCGGCCGGCGAGCGCATCACGCGGCTTGGCCACGATAAGCTCTCCACCTACGGCATCGGCAAGGAGTTATCCACCGAGGCGTGGCAAAGCCTCGTGCGCCAGCTTCTCCATTTGGGGTACCTGGAGCAGGACGTGGCCAGTTACGGCGTGCTGCGGCTGACCGCTGCCGCGCGGCCCCTTCTGAAAGGGGAGGAGCGGCTGGAGCTCGCCCGGCCGCGGGTGAAGGTGACACCCCTGCCCAAGACGGGCAAGAAGGGGGCAACGGCACCTCTCGACTACGACAAGGAGCTCTTCCAGGAGCTGCGCGCTTTAAGAAAGCGCCTCGCGGACGAGGAGCAGGTCCCACCATTTGTCATTTTCGGCGACGCCACCCTCGTGGAGATGGCGGCCAGACGGCCCCAGGATGCGGCGGCACTTCTGGACATTACCGGCGTGGGGAAACACAAGCTTGGTCGCTACGGGCGGGCGTTTCTGGAGGTGATCGAGGGGTTTGCCGAGTAGGCGAGGCCGCGCGTTCGGCATAAATTCGCAGGGAAAGAGCAAAGCCGCTCGGGTCGATGCATGACAGACCCGGGCGGCTTTGTTGTTTCCGGCAGGGAACCGCCCGGAACATGGCAATTTGGCGATATATTCAAAAAACCATATGCACGTGATGCGTTGTAAAATGCACGCGAAACGTGTGTAGTTTTTCAAACGATAGTTTGCTATAGTCGCGGCAGTCACCGAAGGGGTAAACTACGGGTAACCGTGGGGCACAAAGCTACCTGTCCACGGATGTGGATAGAGGGGCCGTCGAAGTGGCAGGCATGAGGTATTGAGGCCCGCCGGTTTATGGCGGGCTTTTGTGCTTTTTTAGTAACCAGACCGTTTGTTGTGAATTGGCTCGGAGGGCTGTTCTCATGTTGAACAAGATAATCTGCAATTTTGTTTTGTCATTTCGTTCCTGCTGGTTTGCTCTCGCCCTTTCAGCGTTTTTCATTTTGATGGCCTTTTCCCAAGCATCTGCCATAAGTCAGCCGTTAATGGTCAAGGATATTAACGCTTCCGCTGCGGGCACGACCTCAGGCATCGGCTCATTCGTGACAATCGGTGCCATCACTTATTTTGGTGCTACGGATGGGATCAATGGACAGGAGCTTTGGCGAACGGATGGCACCGAAGTCGGCACCTTTATGGTGACGGACATAAACCCTGGTGGGAATAGTTCGAATCC
>DATDMX010000193.1:0-3070 GCA_036518575.1 Geobacteraceae bacterium
CCTGGAGCTGATCCTGCACGACGAAAACCACACTCTCACCCTGTCGCGTCAGCTCCTCCTGTCACTGGAGGACCATGCCCGGTGGATGGTCAAGGACAAGACCGAGAAGGTGGCGATCCCCAATTATCTCAACTTCATCGATCCAACACCCCTTCGTGGCCTCAAACCCGGCGCCGTTTCCCTTAGCCGCTAGGAAAGTTGCATGAAAATACGAACACGCCTCATCATCCTTGCCATCCTCCCCGCCCTTTTCCTCCTGGTCATGTCGGTCTGGCAATACCGACTCGCCAGCACTATCAACGCGTCGAACGAAAAAGCCCTCCTGGCCGATTCGCTGGCCAAAGGCTTCTCCGACCTCACCGTCCTCACCCTGGAGCATCACCTCTACTACGAAGAACGGGCCCACCAGCAATGGGAAGAGAAGTACGCCGCCATCAGCCGCCAGTTGAAGGAAGTCAGACGCGTCTTCACCACGCCGGACGAGTCGGCGGCACTCTCCCAGATCGAGCATGAATATGCGACCGTCGGCAACCTTTTCGCTCAGTACGGCTTGCACCACAGCACCAAGGGAGCGCCAGTCCTCAAGAGCACCGCGTGGCAGCAGTATGCCGACCGCTTGACGAGCCGGCTCCTCCAGGAGCTGGACGTGGTGGCTCCGGCACTCGAACGGCTTCACGACCGGCACCACCAGGCAGCCATTGACCTCGACAGGGCCCACGACCGCTCCGTCATCGCCATGTTCATTGCCATGGCACTCCTTATCCCGCTGTTCGCCCACTTCATCTACCGCTCCGTGGCCCAGCCCCTCCAGAAACTCCATGAGGGAATCGGCATCATCTCCGCGGGGAATCTCGACCACCGTATCGGTATGCCGGCTCCCAACGAGATCGGCGAAGTGGCTGCCGCTTTCGACGAGATGGCAGCGCGCCGCAAGGAGGCGGAAGAGGAGCTGCGCTACGTCAACGAAGACCTGGAACGGCGGGTGGAGGAACGGACCGAAGAGCTCTCCATGCTCAACTGCGAGCTGGAGGCCGAGATCGAGGAGCGGCGGGAGGCCGAGGCCGCCCAGCGCGCGTCGGAGGCCCGCTACGAGCTCCTGTTCGAAAACGCCTCGGACGGCATCATGATTCTCGACCTGGAGGGGCGCATTGTGAGGCTGAACCGCATATTCTGCGAACGGCTCGGCTACCGGGAGGAGGAACTCCTCGGCAAGACGCCCCGCGACATCGACCCGCCCGAATTCATCCCGCTCGTGGAGGGCCGGATGCGGTCGATCCGCGAGGATGGGCACATCGTCTTCGAGACCGCCCATCTGCGCAAGGATGGCACCCCCATGCCGGTGGAGATCAGCAGCCGCATCATCGAGTTCGACGGCGAGCCGGGAGTCATGAGCGTTGTGCGCGACATCGGTGAGCGCAAGCGGGCCGAGGAAGAACTGCGAAGTCTCAAGGAGCGGGCCGAAGCCGCCAGCCGGGCCAAGAGCGAGTTTCTCGCCAACATGAGTCACGAGATCCGCACGCCGCTAAACGGCATCATCGGCCTCGGCCAGCTCGTGCTGGAAACCGACCTCACTCCCAAGCAGCGCGACTACCTTTCCAAGATGCACACCTCCGCCCAGTCGCTCCTCGGCATCATCAACGACATTCTCGACTTTTCCAAGATCGAAGCCGGCAAACTTGCCATCGAGGCCGTGGACTTCCGTCTCACCGACGTCCTCGACAATCTGGCGGACCTTGTCGGCCCCTGGGCCGAGTCCAAGGGGCTCGACGTCGTCTACGCCGTCGACCCGTCCGTACCGGACAACCTGAGCGGCGACCCGCTGCGCCTCTCCCAGGTTCTCATCAATCTCGTGAACAACGCCGTCAAGTTCACCGACGAGGGTGAGGTGGTCGTCACCGTTGCACCCGTCTCCGAGGGGAGCACGGCTGGGCAGGTGACGCTGCGCTTTGCCGTCGAAGACAGCGGGATCGGCATTTCCGAAGAGCAGCGGGCCCAGCTCTTCCGCCCCTTCAGTCAGGCCGACAGCTCCACGACCCGCAAATATGGCGGCACCGGCCTCGGGCTCTCCATCTGCAAGAGACTGGTGGAGATGATGGGGGGAACCATCAACGTGGAGAGCACGCCGGGAGAGGGGAGTGTTTTCGCCTTCAAGGTCAGTTTCGGTCTCGGCAAAGGGGAGGAGCACGAGGAGCCAGCGAAGATTGCCACCCTTGACCGGGCGAAGATCCTCGTCATCGACGACAACCCGGTTGTCCGCGCGGTACTGGGGGATATGCTCGCCTCCCTCGGGTTCCAGGCCACTCTCGCGGCTAGCGCCGACGAAGGATGCGAGGCTGTCCGGCGTTTGAATGACGACGCTTCGGCAGAGTACCGGCTGGCACTGGTGGATTGCGGGGGAGGGGAAGAAGATTGTTTTGCCGGCATCGCCCGCTTGCGCCAGGATGAGCGACTGGCGAAGCTTCCCGTCGTTGCCATGGTCTCCGCCTTCGGGTGGGAAAAATGCCGTGCCAGGAGCCGGGAATTCGGCATCGCGACCTTCATCGCCAAGCCGTTTCATCGCGAGGCACTCAACCTCACCATTGCCGAGGCCCTCGGGCATGGCGAAAGGCGCAAGCCCCAGGCCACGGCCGCATCCGTTTCGCCGGAAGGTCTGGCCCGCCTCAGCGGCATGCGGGTCCTCGTGGCCGAGGACCATGCCGTGAACCAGCTCTTCGTCCGTGAGGTCCTGAAGAAGGTGGGTGTGGAGGTGGTGATCGCTGCCGACGGGGGTCAGGCTGTGGCAACGGTGGAAAGCGCCGCCGTTCCCTTCGATGCCGTCCTCATGGACATCCAGATGCCCGAGATGGACGGCTACGAGGCCACGCGCCACATCCGGGCGCTGGCGGGGATGGAGCAGCTCCCCATCATCGCCATGACCGCCCATGCACTGGCGGAGGAGCGCGACCGCTGCCTGAAAGCAGGCATGAACGCCCACCTCGTGAAGCCGGTGGAAATTAACCGCCTCTACGCTACCCTTCTGCAGTTCGCCCCTCGACCCGCCGGCACACCCGCCGAGGAGAGTGCGCCTTCT
>DATDMX010000194.1:0-5505 GCA_036518575.1 Geobacteraceae bacterium
CCGATTACGACGTGCCCTTTGCCGAAACCCTTGCCACGCCGGCAGTTGCGGCGGCTGCGCTCGGCCTGGGCGTTCTTCTCGGCACGGCCATCCTGGCCCGCAAGCGTCATCCGCAGATTCTTCTCGGGCTCGGCTGGTTCTTCCTCATCATGGTTCCTGCCCTCAACCTCTTTGCCACCAACCCCATAGTCGCCGACCGCTACGCTTACCTCCCCTCCTTCGGTTTCTGTTATCTTCTGGCCACGCTTCCCCAGCGTTTCGTGCCTGCCGGCGCCAAGCGTTTTCTCGTTGCCGCCGGCTTTACGCTCGTTGCCGTCTGGGCCGGGCTTGCCGGCGCAAGAAACGGTGTCTGGCGTTCCGACAAGACGCTCTGGGAGGATACCCTGAAGGTGTCACCCGCATCGTTTCGGGCGTATATGAATCTTGGCAACGTCTACCTTGAGGAGAAAGATTTTCCCCGGGCTTTTGCCCTTTTCAAAAGGGCGCAAGAGCTCAATCCCGCTGATGCCACCTATGACATCTACCTGGGCGACGCCCTTTTCGAAAAGGGAGAGTACGCTGGCGCCATAACTTCCTACCAGGCCGCCCTGAGGCGTAACCCGAATTCGCTCCTGGCGCTCGCCCAGCTCGGCCAGGCGTACGAAAAGACGGGGCAGACGGAACTGGCCATCGAAACCTATAGCAAACTCGTCGATTCCAACGAGCCCGAGCCGAACAACGTCAGGCACAACGACGCCCGGCTGCGCAGGGCTTTCCTCTACGCCGGCTCGGGGAGAGATGCCGAGGCGCTTCGGGATTACCTCCACCTGGAAAGGGGAGGGCTGAACAGCTGGCAGCTCTCCTGCAACATAGCCCGCAGCTACGCAAGGCAGGGCAAAAGGCGGGAAGCGATCGCCTACTACGTAAGGAGCCTGGAGAAGAACGGCGCCAACGCCGATGCCTTGAACAACCTCGGCATCCTCTACCGCGAGGAGAAGGAGTACGACAATGCCATTGCCGTCTTCAGGAAGGCGATGACGCTCGACCCCGCCTTCCCCCTTGCCCCTTTCAATCTGGCCGTCACCTTTCTCGACCAAGGAGACCGTGCGAATGCCCGCTATTACTTTAGCTACACGCTCGAACGCTTCCCCCGGCTTCGCGCAAGCGCAGCGCCATTCCTTGCCAAGCTGCAGTGATCCGGGAATATGGCGCTACGGATATGAACTCTAGACCCTCCATACTTTTTGCCACGCCGCCCGTAAGCCTCGAAGAGCGCTACGGCACCCTCGCCGCCGCCGGGAGCTCCGCACCGGCCCTCGGCATTCTCTGTCTTGCCGCGGTGGCCCGCCGCGCCGGCTATCCGTGCTCGGTCATTGATGCCGCGGCTCTCGACCTCGACCTGGCGGCGTTTCTTGCCAAGGTAGAGGAGATTCGGCCGCAACTCCTCGGTTTTTCCGCCACTACCCTTTCCATCGTGCATGCAGCCCGGGCGGCAGAACGCGTGAAGGAACGCTTTCCCGCCGTCACCGTCGTCGTCGGTGGCCCCCACGTTTCGGCGGTACCGGTCGAGACCCTCGAACGTTTCCCGATCTTTGACGTGGCGGTGGTGGGTGAGGGAGAAGAGACGCTTCTCGATCTGCTCGGCGTCCATGAAAAGGGGGGGGACATCGGCGCCGTACCGGGGATCGTCTACCGCGACGGTTTACAGGTGCGCGCCACCGCTCGCCGCCCCTTCATCAGCGACCTCGACACCCTCCCTTTTCCCGCGTGGGACCTCCTCCCGGGGTTCCCCCACCGCTACGCGCCGCCGGTCTTCAAGACGCGCCGTCTCCCCGCTGCCTCCCTCGTCACCTCCCGCGGCTGTCCGAACAGGTGTATCTTCTGTGACCGTTCCGTCTTCGGCACCAGCTGCCACGCCTTTTCCGCCGAGTACGTGGTGGCCATGATCGAGGAGCTTTACCGCGATTTCGGCGTGCGCGAGTTCGCCTTCGAGGACGACACCTTCGTCACCTTCCGTCGGCGCCTGACGGAGATCTGCGAGCTGCTCATCGCCCGGCGGCTCGATATTTCGTGGTCCTGTCTCGGACGGGTGAACCATGTCACGCCGGAGCTCCTCGCCCTCATGAAGCGTGCCGGTTGCTGGCAGGTGAGCTTCGGCATCGAGAGCGGCAGCGAGGCCATCCTCCGCGCCATTCGCAAGAACGTGACCTGCGACGAGATCCGCCGTGCCCTGCAGGCAAGCCGGGCGGCCGGTCTCCTCAACAAGGGGTTCTTCATTGTCGGGCACCCGGGCGAGACCCGGGAGACGCTGCGGGAGACCATTGATTTCGCCCTGGCGCTCCCCCTTGACGACATCAGCGTTGCCATGCTCACCCCCTTTCCGGGGACCGAGATCTTTGACCGCGCCGCGGAGTTCGGCACCCTCGATCCCGATTGGGGGCGCATGAGCCTTCTCAATACCGTCTTCATCCCCCGCGGGCTCAGCGCCGACGACCTCACCCGGGCGCAGAAGGAGCTCATCCGCAGATTCTACCTGCGGCCCCGGATCGTCGGCAATTATCTCGGGCGCGTGGCGAGGAATCCGGCCATGGTCGGGGGGCTTGGCCGGAGTTTCCTGTCGTTTCTGAAGAGCGTCCTCTCCTGATGGACGAGTCCCCGTGGCACGATTCGTCCCGGAACCTTAGCGTGGAGAAGAGCGTGCGCGTTTCCGTCATTATCGTTAACTGGAACGGCCTCGAACATCTGGGCCCCTGCCTCGAAAGCCTGGAGCGTCAGACCTTCCGGGATTTTGAGGTGGTCGTCGTCGACAACGGCTCCGCCGACGGCTCGGTCGCCTTCCTGCGGGAAAACCATCCCCGGGTTCGGGTGGTGGAGCTTTCGGAGAACCGCGGCTTTGCCACCGGAAACAATGCCGGCTTTGCCGTGGCGCAGGGCGAGTTCATCGTGACACTCAACAACGACACGGTTGCCGAGGAAGGGTGGCTGGCGGAGCTTGTGGCCGCCGCGGACTCGGCGCCGGACGTGGGCATGGTGGCAAGTCGCATCTGCTCCTTCACTGACCCGGACCGGATCGATTCCCTCGGGGTGCGCGTCTGCCGCGACGGAATGTCGCGCGGCGCCCACCGGCTCCAGAGCTATGCCTCCCTGCGGCTTGCCGCAACGGAGGAGATTCTCATCCCCAGTGCCTGCGCCGCCCTCTACCGGCGGGCCATGCTTGATGTCACCGGTTTTTTCGCCGATGCGTTCTTCGCCTACTGCGAGGACACCGATCTGGGCTTGCGCGGCCGCTGGGCAGGTTGGCGGGCGGTCCTTGCCAGCCGTGCGGTCGTCGGCCACAAGTACTCCCAGACGGGTGGCACCTTCTCCCCGCTCAAACTCTACCTGGTGGAGCGCAATCACTACCTTGCCGCGGTGAGAAACTTCCCCTTGCGGCTTCTTCTCCTCGTCCCTTTCTTTACGCTCTGTCGCTTCGCCTGTCAGGCATGGGTGGTCCTGGGTGGTCACGGGGCAGGGCAGGAGTTTTCGGCAAGCGCCTCCCGTGGTTCCCTCATGCTGGCAGTCGTGCGCGGTGTCGCGGATGCGCTGCGGATGCTGCCGGCTGCCTGGTGCGAGCGGCGCCGCATCATGGCGACGCGGCGCATAACCTCGGCCCAGATGTGCCGGCTCCTTCGGGCGTACCGGCTCTCCTTCAAGGAATTGCTCGACATCGGGGCGTGATATTTATTATGATGATTCCAATAAAAGAAGTTCCGGCGGGAACTGGCGCCGGAACGCTCACCTTCGGAGTCCGATGAAAGACACACACCGCAATATCGTTCTGCATCACCGTTCCCTCTGCAAGGCCGACTACCGGGCCCGCAACGGCCATGGTTCCCTGGTCCTCTGGTTCACCGGGCTTTCCGGTTCCGGGAAGTCTACCCTCGCCCATGCCGTGGAGGAACTGCTCTTCAGACGGGGGTGTTACACCTACATCCTCGACGGTGACAACATTCGCCACGGATTGAACAAGGACCTCGGCTTCTCCGCCGAGGACCGACGGGAGAATATCCGGCGCATCGGCGAGATGGCCAAGCTCTTCGTGGACGCCGGCGTCGTGGTGCTGGCCGCCTTCATTTCCCCCTACGAAGAGGACCGCGCCAGGGTCCGGGCCCTCTTTGAGCCGGGCGAGTTTGTCGAGATCTATGTGAAGTGCGACCTGGCGATCTGCGAGCAACGGGACCCGAAAGGGCTCTACCGCAAGGCGCGGGCCGGCGGGATTCCCGATTTTACCGGTATCGACAGCCCCTACGAGGAGCCGGTGCAGCCGGAACTCGTTATCGACACGGGGGCGCTCACCATCGACGACTCCGTGGCGACGGTGGTCGGGTATATTGAACGGTGGTTGGCGGCCGACGACGAGCGCGCCGCAGCCACGATGGGGACCACCAGGTGAAGCATCTCGAAGAGCTCGAAGACAAATCGATTTACATCCTCCGTGAGGCGTACAAGAATTTCGACAATCTCTGCATGCTCTGGTCGATCGGCAAGGATTCGACCGTTCTTCTCTGGCTCGCCCGCAAGGCATTCTTCGGCCATTGCCCCATTCCCCTCGTCCACATCGATACCTCCTACAAGATCCGCGAAATGATCGCGTACCGCGACCGGCTGGCCGAGGAGTGGGGGCTCACCCTCGTCGTCGGGCAGAACCGCGAGGCGCTCGCCGAGGGAATGGATCCCTCGCTCGGCCGCCTCGAATGCTGCACCGCTCTCAAGACGGAAGGGTTGCGCCGTGTTCTGGACGAAAGGAAGTACAACGGCGTCATCGTGGGCGTCAGGTCCGACGAGGAGGGCACACGGGCCAAGGAGCGTTACTTTTCGCCGCGCGACAGGAATAACGACTGGAACATCGCCGAGCAGCCACCCGAGCTGTGGGACCAGTTCAAGACGAAATTCGAGCCGGGGACCCACGTCCGGATCCACCCGCTGCTCGACTGGACGGAAATCAACGTCTGGGAGTATATCCAGAAGGAAAACATCCCGGTCATCCCCCTCTACTTCGACCAGGGGAGCGGCCGGCGCTACCGCAGCCTCGGCTGTGCGCCGTGTACCGGCACCATCGAGTCCACTGCTTCAACGGTCGCCGAGATCATTGCCGAGTTGCGTACCACCAAGGTGGCGGAGCGCGCCGGCCGGGCGCAGGATGCCGACCGGGGCATGGAGAAACTGCGGAAGGACGGGTACATGTGATGGCGGCCACCGAGTTTTTTCAGGTAGTCTTCGCCGGCCACGTCGATCATGGCAAATCGACACTCCTCGGGCGCATCTATGCCGACTCGGGCTCTCTTCCCGACGGCCATCTGGAGAAGGTCCGCGCCATCTGCGAGAAGCAGGGGAAGGTGTTCGAGTACGCGTTCCTCTTCGACGCCTTTCTCGAGGAGCAGGAGCAGGGGATAACCATCGATACGGCCCGCACCTTCTTCTCGTGGGGAAACCGGCACTACATCATCATCGACGCTCCGGGCCACAAGGAGTTTCTCAAGAACATGA
>DATDMX010000195.1:0-2404 GCA_036518575.1 Geobacteraceae bacterium
CGTGACAACGATGGTGTCGTGCTCGCGCCGGGACGACACCCGTGCCGTACTCGCCCGGGCATGCTTGATAATGTTGACGAGGAGCTCCCGCACCGACTGGAAGAGGAAGGCACGGGCGTCGTCGCCCAGTGGCTTGGGCTCCGCGTCGGTTGCGAACTCGATGCCGATGCGGTGCTCGTCTCCGAAGCGCTCGCACAGTGACTGGACCGCCGCCTCGAAGCCGAGCTCGTAGAGGATGGGGGGCGAGAGATCGAAGGTCACGGAGCGCGACACCTTGATGGCCTGCCCGAGAAGCCTCTCGATCTCGTCAGCCTCCCGTTTGCGCTCTTCGGCGGAGCCGGCCGCCCGCAACACACCGAGCTTGATCCGGGCGAGAGCCAGGGTCTGGCCGATCTCGTCGTGGAGGACGGTGGCGAGCCGGCGCCGCTCCCGCTCCTCGACGAGGGATATTTCCGAGGCCAGGAAGCGAAGTTCCTCCTGATAGGCGACGATATCCCGCTCGGCCTTCAGGCTCTCGGTGACGTCCCTGGCCAGCACGAGCCCGGCGGCCCGGCCGCTGAACATCGTGTCATGGGTGGTTATCTCCACATTGACGAGCGTTCCGTCCTTCTTCGTCTGCGGCCAGACGCCCACCTTGCGCAGCACTCCCGGATGGCCGGAAACCGCCTGCCGCAGCTGCGGCACGACCTCGGGAGGATGAATGTCGGCGATCGTCATGGCGAGGAACTCTTCGCGGCTGTAGCCGTAATGCTCGACAGCCGCGGTGTTGACGGCGAGAAAGGCAAGGGTTTCGAGGTCATACACCCACATGGGCTGGGGATTATCGTCGAAGAGCGTCCGGTATGCCGTCTCACTCGCCCTGATGGTCTCTTCCATCCGCTTTTTGTCGGTTATTTCCTGGTTGACGACGATCGCGCCGACGACTTCCTGATGCGCGTTGCGAAGGGGCACGGCCGAATGGAGAATGATCCTGCGCACCCCGTCCAGCCCTTCGATCTCTATCTCTTCGTCGAGGGAGGTCTCGCCGTTCCTGATGGCCCGAGCTCCGCCCCACTCCCCGGCTTCGATCCGCCTGTCCGTCCCGAGCCACCACCCCTTGTAATCGCCGAATTCCCCCATCCCCACAAACCGCGCGCCACCCCAGACCCGCTTTCCCGCAGGGTTGCCGTAGGAGATGTTTCCTGCTGCGTCCAGGAGCCAGACCCCCACGGGCAGCGTTTCCAGAACCGTGCGCATCCGCTCTTCCTGTTCCCTGACACTTTCCCTGGAGCGCAGGAGCTCCGCATAATCCCGGGAAGCCAACCGATAGAGGACCGCTGCGGAGACCACGATGAATACCCACCCCTTGATGGTGGAAAGCCTTGCAAACTGAGTCTGATCGGCAACCAGAGCGTGAAGCAGCCGGTCGGAGAGGAGAATCCAGAGTACGCCGACCGCGGCATAGACAAGGGTGATTTTTGCGGGAAACCCCTTCAGTGCATGCGACAGCGGCATGTAAATCTCCCTCGGCGCCGGAGGTTTTTTCCGGACACGGGGCAGGATTCCGGACCTTTTATCCTTCGCGGTACGAGCGGGCAAGTGATGCCGGGGTGAGGTCGTGCGACGCCCGGGCCCAACAGACCGCGTGGCGCAGGATGGCGTGCCGGCAAGATGGGGACCCTACCTCAGGTTGTCGAGAAGCCTCGTGAACTCGTCTGACGGCAGGGGCTTATGGAAGAAGAAGCCCTGCACTTCCGGGCAGTTGAGCGCTTCGAGAAACTTCAGCTGCCCCTCCGTCTCGACCCCTTCCGCCACGACGTTGAGGCTGAGCGTGTGAGCCATCTCGATGACCGCCGTGGCGATGGCCGCGTCGCTTCTGTTGGAATCGATATCGCTTACGTAGGAACGGTCGATCTTGAGCGTATCCACGGGGAGCTTCTTGATGTAGTTGAAGGTGGAATACCCCGTGCCGAAGTCGTCGATGGAGATGTGGACCCCCAGATCGGCGAGCCTCTTCAGAGTCGCGATGGTGTGCTCCTCGCTGCTCAGCATGAGATTCTCGGTCACCTCCAGCTCCAGCCACCCCGGGGCAAGCCCCGTCTCGAAGAGCACCTTCTCCACCATCTCGGCGAGCTCCATCTTCTGGAACTGGCGGGGCGAAAAATTGACGGCGATACGCATGGGAGGATAGCCCGCATCCTGCCAGGCCTTGTTCTGGGAACAGGCCGCCCTGAGCACCCATTCGCCGAGGGGTACGATGAGGCCGGTCTCCTCGGCGAGCGGTATAAACTGGGCCGGGGGTATCATGCCGTACTCGGGATGCTGCCAGCGGGCCAGCGCCTCGATGGAGACGATGCGGCCACTCTTCAGGTTCACCTTGGGCTGGTAGTAGAGGAGGAACTCCCCTCGCTCCAGGGCCCGCCGC
>DATDMX010000196.1:0-6911 GCA_036518575.1 Geobacteraceae bacterium
CGGGAGGGGTGAAAGTGCTGCTTCCAGCCGTTGGCCCAGTCTTCTTCGCCGATGACGGTTACCTGGGGATCGAGGGGAACGTAGCCGGCGTAACGGGGGCCGTTTTCCCCAAGATAGCGGTCGATGGCGGCAAGCTTCTCCTGAAGTGTTTCGTCGTGCACCAGGTAGGCCTTCACTGTTTTCGTGTCGGTATCCTCGATGGTGTCGAGGCAAAAGGTGTCGACGGCGCGGTTTTCCACACTGACACCGTTGCCGGAAAGCTCCACGAGGAAGTCCGCCAGGTCGTCGGCCATGTCGGTGGGAACGGTGCAGGCCACTTCGGCCCATGATGCGGTCATTTCTTCATCTCCTTTTCGCCTGCCACGTGGGGACAGAACAGGTGTACCGTAACAAAAGGAGCTGGTTCTGGCAACAGAAACATGGAAGAACAAACGCCGGGATTTTCGCATTCAGGATAAAAAAGACTAACTTTGTCTTTTTACGTTGACAAGGCCCGCAACGGCTGGTATCTTTTAGCCATTCGATTCATTACTTAGCCCTAAAGGAGAAAAATCCATGAGCCTTACCACACTCGTCACCCAGGAAGCCCCCGACTTCACCGCCGAAGCGGTCATGCCGGACAACACCTTCGGCGAGATCACCCTTTCAAACTACCGGGGGAAATACGTCATCCTCTTTTTCTATCCCCTCGACTTCACGTTCGTCTGCCCCTCCGAGATCCTCGCCTTCAATAAGCGGCTGGGCGATTTCAAGTCGAAGAACTGCGAGGTGATCGGCGTCTCCGTCGACTCCAAGTTCACCCATTTGGCGTGGAAGAACACAAAGGTGGAGGACGGAGGCATCGGCAACATCCAGTATCCCCTTGTCCAGGACCTCAACAAGGCCATCAGCCGTACCTATGGCATCCTTTTCAACGACGCCGTGGCTCTGCGCGGGCTCTTCCTCATTGATCCCCACGGCAAGATCCGCCACGCCATCATCAACGACCTCCCCTTGGGACGGAACGTGGCCGAGGCGCTGCGCATGGTTGACGCGGTGCAGTTCTTCGAAGCAAACGGTGAAGTCTGCCCGGCCAACTGGCAGGAAGGCGAGGAGGCCATGAAGCCGACCCGCGAGGGGGTGGCGGATTACCTCGCCAAGCACGCGGTAGGGTAGGGGAGAACGCCCCGAAACACGAGCGGCGCGGTCACAGGATCGCGCCGCTTTTTTATGCGCTATTTTGTGGGTAAAATGTCCACACTGTAACGTTCCTCCCCGCCGCTGGACAGGGGCAGCATCTCCCGTCGGCAGTCCTTGTCCAATTTCTCCACACGCACCTTCAGGTACCATTTTCATGTGCGCGTCGCAGTTTCATTTCAAATTATTGAATTTAAATAGATTTTTACGCTGTAGAAAGTGGGGTGCCCTCTCTTTGCCTACCGGTTTTTCTTGGCATCGTGGTTGCTATCGTCTGAGACAAAGGGAAAAGCTGACCGGCAAGGGCGCCGGCAGTCCCCCCGGCCAGGAGAAAGGAGACGCGGCGATGAGTCTGCACCGGATACGGCACATGGTTTCGAGAATCACGGCCCGCATGGCGGAGAACCGGCGTCGGGCAGCGTGCAGCAACCGCGAGTTCCTGGAGTTCTGGCAGACGCACCACAGTGCGTGAGACGTGCCTTCGAGCAGCGTATGGTTGATATTCGTAGTTACTCCTTTTCCTTCTTATGACGGGCAGGCCGACGGGCCTGCCCGATTTTTTTGCCCTCGATCACATGCGCAAACCTTCAATCCTTGAGATGAGCCTTGTGTTTCTTGACATGTTGAGGTCGGGAGGTGTACATAGAGGAACAAATGGGGGCGATAGGAGACGCCACGCGCCCGGACAATAGGGACTTTATGGTATGAGCGACCTTACCTGTGATTTCTACTGCGCCAAGATCCTCTCCGGCGCTCTTGCTGTTCCGGTCTATTGCGAGAGCGATCTGGTCTTCGCCTTTCACCACACCAATCCCCTCTGGGAAAACCACGTTGTCCTTCTCCCCAAGAAGCACATCGAATCCCTTATAACCCTGGAGGAGGCGGACAACGAGCTGCTCCTGGAACTCATGCGGACGGCGAAAATGATCGCCGCGGATTTCATGGCCCGCTTCGGAGCGGCCCGCGTCTACACCAATATGGGCGACTACCAGTCCTCCAAGCATCTTCACTGGCATATCGGTGCCGGCGCGCAGCTCAGGCCGTACTGAGCGAGGGCGCATTCCCCGGTTGACTCCGTCGCCCGTTCCCGTTACCATACCAACACTTCAACCAAAGGAGCTCCGCCCATGCCGTGCGCCAATGCCCGCCACATTCTCGTTGACACCGAAGCCGAATGCCTGAAGCTTAAAGCCGAGATCGAGGCCGGTGCCGATTTTGCCCAGGTCGCAAAGGAAAATTCACTCTGCCCCTCGCGCATGCGCGGCGGCGATCTTGGTACCTTTGCCCAGGGACAGATGGTACCGGAGTTCGACGAGGTGGTCTTTACCGGCGAACTCAACAAGGTGCTCGGGCCGGTCAAGACGCAATTCGGCTATCACCTCCTCGAGGTCACCAAGCGCTGGTAGGAGACCCGGCGAAAGCGGTCCTCCGCCGCTATAATTTTGTTTACTTTGTGGGTCGATACTGCTTATAGTGTTTGTTGAGCAGATTTGTCGTAAATGTGATAACCAGACGCAGCACGCGGGTGAACCGATGGCAAGATCGTTGACCATCCTGATCGGCGTTTTCTTTTCGCTCTCCCTCCTCGCGTCCGCGTTTCACCACCACGCTGACCTGAACGACCAGCCCACGTGCGTCTTCTGCAAAGCGGCCAAGGACCTGGCTTCGTCCGACCATGTCCCCACGCCACCCCTCGAAACACCCCTGCCGCAGGTGACCCTCCAGGTCCCGGCTATCGTAGACGAGCCCGGGCGGCTTTTTGTTCCTCCTTCCAACGATCGCGCTCCTCCCTGCTTCCTGTGACAAAGCCCGTCACGGGCTGCTCTCCGTGCCCCCGGTGTCCCGTCCTGACCACGCCCGCACCGCTGTGCCCGGTTGCTTGCACGTTGCGTAACCCCAGGGAGGTTTGTTATGAAGATTGCGTGGACTGAATCACTTGCGGTCGGCGTTGAGGAAATCGACGCCGATCATCGCCATATTTTCGATGCATTCAGCGTCTTTTCCCGTGCGTACCATGAGGGGCACGGCGCAGACAAACTGCGGGAACTCCTCTGGTTTCTGAGTTTGTACGTGGCCACCCACTTCGCCAGGGAAGAGAGGCTCATGCAGCGCACGGGCTATCCTGATTTTTCCCGGCACCACGAGCTCCATACGGGCTTTGTCCGGG
Organism: Geobacteraceae bacterium; assembly: GCA_036518575.1. GTDB lineage: Bacteria > Desulfobacterota > Desulfuromonadia > Geobacterales > Geobacteraceae > DATDMX01. Next base: position 3,344 of record DATDMX010000196.1, read on the forward strand.
AGGTTGACGGTCTCATGCGGCGGGTTGCCGCTGAAGGGGCGTCGGACGACCTCATCACCACGGTCCACGCCGTCATCAAGGAGTGGCTTCTTGAGCACGTCTCGGCCGAGGATCGCGCCTTCGCCGAGTTCATGAAGGCTCACGGCGAACCGCACCAGTAGCCCGGCGGCTTAGTAACGGCGCTGACTCTCCGCCCACAGTTTGTGCTATAATTATTTCAGGCAGCGGAGAAAGCCCGACGCTGCCGCAGCATAGTACAGATCGAAGCTGAAAGGGGGTGCTACCATGACAGGCTGGGAATTCTGGGATCTTAACTTCAGCTGGTTCCTGGTCGCGCTCGTCTCGGCCGTTCTCTTCGTGTACACTTGGATGCGGACACACGGCGGCACGTACATGAGTCGCGTAGACGACATGGCAGGGGACGAAGGCGAAGACTGGTAAAGGCAGAAATATAATAACGACGGGGGCCGGGCGGCACAGCAGCCCGGCCCTTTTTTTGTCCGCCAGCCCGAGTCTCCTGGTATACTGGTGTTTCATGAGAGAGCTCGGCTTCGAACATAACGACATCCTCTTCGGCGCCGACCCAATGGAGGGAATTGTGGCGGCGGAACTGGCCGGCCGCTTCATGCGCCTTTTCATCCGTGACCGCCGCGGGGTGAGGTTCGTGGACGACCCCTTCCAACCCTTCATTCTTCTGGAAGCGCCGGCGCTCCTCCAGGGGTTCGGTCGGGAAGTTTCCTCGCACCGGTTAGCTGGGCAAGGGGAGTTTCGCGCGCTCGCCCTGTTCCGCGACTGGCACGACTGTCTTGCTGCGCGGGATTTTCTCCACCGCAGGAGCGGTAAGACACCCACCGCGGCCGACGCCCCCTACCGCTTCTTCTCAGATCCGGTGCATCAACACCTTCTCCTCACCGGCAAGACCCTCTTCAAGGGGATGGCGTTCGACGCCCTGCACCGGCTTGCCCTCGACATCGAGACTTTTTGCGCCGAAGGGTTCGAGTTCTCTAACCCCCAGCGGGCCGAGGACCGAATCATCTCCATAGCCGTCATGGATTCGGCCGGATACGAAGAGGTCATTTTCGGCACGGAATTGGAGGAGGGGGCGATGATCGAGCGTCTGGGGGAAATCATCCGCACACGCGACCCGGACGTGATCGAGGGGCATAACATCTTCCGCTTCGACCTGGAGTACATCCGCGTGCGGGCCGACCGGCTCGGGATCAAGCTTCGCTGGGGGCGAGACGGCAGCGAGCCACGGGTCCACGGCTCGCGCTTCACGGTGGCGGAACGGATAGTGGACTATCCGCGCTGGGACATCTTCGGCCGCCACGTGCTCGACACGTACTTTCTCCTTCTTTTCCACGACGTGGCGGCCCGCGACCTGGAGAGCTTCGGCCTGAAGTACGCGGCGCGCCACTTCGGGCTTGCCGCCGCCGACCGGGTCTACCTCGACGGCGCGGATATTTCCGCCGCCTACCGTGGTGATCCCGAGAGGCTGAAGCGCTACAATCTGGACGATGTCAGGGAAACGCTGGCCTTGTCGCGGCTTCTCTCCTACTCCCACTTTCTCCAGACCCGGATTTTCCCCTACTCTTATCAGAACTGCGTGATTCGCGGCGCAGCCACGAAGATAAACGCCCTTTTCCTGCGCGAGTATCTGCGCCGGGAAGAGGCGCTCCCCCGCGGCCGGGGCGCAGACGGGGAGGGTGAGCTGGCCGGGGGGTACACCGACGTTTTCGTCACGGGGGTGGTGGGGCCCGTGGTCCACTGCGACGTGGCCTCCCTCTACCCGTCGGTTATGCTCGCCTTTGGGCTTGCCCCGGCAAGCGACAGCCTCGGCATCTTTCTGCCACTCCTGCAGGAGCTGCGGCAGTTTCGCCTCAGGGCGAAGAAGCTTGCGAAGGAGGCGCAGGACCGTGGGGAGCGCGACTTTTACGATGCGCTGCAGCAAACTTTCAAGGTGCTCATCAACTCCTTCTATGGCTATCTCGGCACCACGCTCCACAACTTCTCCGACCAGGCGGCCGCCGCCGAGATCACCCGGCGGGGGAGGGCGATTATCCGGGAAATGCTCGCCTGGCTGGAACGGCAGGGGGCAAAGCCCGTGGAAGTTGATACGGACGGGATCTATTTCATTCCCCCTGCGGGGACAGCGTTGGCTGAGGAGGAGGAGCGGCTCGTGGCGGAGCTGTCGCTGACCCTGCCGACCGGGATTGAGGTGGAGCTTGCCGGCCGCTACCGGGCCATGCTTTCGTACAAGATGAAGAATTACGCGCTCCTCGGCTACGACGAGCGCATCATCATCAAGGGGAGCGCCCTCAAGTCTCGCGGGACGGAGAAGTATCTGCGTGCCTTCACCGCGGAAGTGGTGGCACTTCTTCTCCACGGCGAAGGGGGGCGGGTGGAGGATGTCTATGGGGAGTATCTGGAGAAGCTGCGTGACCATCGCTTCCCCATCGAGTGGCTTGCCAAGACCGAGACCCTCGGCGAGACGCCGGCCACGTACCGGCAGAAGATCAGCGAGAAGAAGCGCAACCCCTCGGCTGCCTTCGAGCTCGCCCGGCAGTCGGGTCGCGAGTTCAGGCCAGGCGACCAGGTGAGCTATTACGTCACCGGCGCGGGAAAAGGCGTGACCGCCTATGAGAACTGTCGCCTCGCGTCGGCCTACGACCCGCGGCGTCCCGACGAGAACGTGGCCTATTATGCCGAGAAGCTGCGTCTGCTCATCAGAAAGTTTGCCGCTCTGCTCCCCGGGGAAAAGACGCTTTTCTCCTGAGCTCGCACGATAGGTCACTTGCCACACCCTGCCAATTGTGTTACAAGGGAAGCATTTATTAACGTTTCGCTGCAAAAGGAGACCGGTATGAGGATCGTTGCGGTTGTCGTCCCCCTCTTGGTGCTTATGACAATGGGGGGGGCGGTGTTCGCCCAGGAGGCGCAGAAGCCCGAGGCGGTTACGGAGAAGATGGCCTTCAAGCTGGCGCGCGGGGTCACGAATGTTGCCACGGCGATCGTGGAGCTGCCCAAGCAGTCGTACCTCACGGTTCGCGACCGCGGGGCGGTGGGCTACGTGATCGGTCCCCTCAAGGGACTGGGCATGACCTTCTACCGGGCGGTCATCGGCACCGTGGAGACGGTTTTCTTTCTCGTGCCACAACCCGGTTACTACGATCCGATGATCGACCCCGAGTACGTGTGGCGCGGGTGGGAAGAGCGGCGTACCGAGACTGCCAAGGTGAGGGGCGACGTGGAGCAGATCGAGCCGGTTGGAGGAAAGAGTGAATAGCTACGCGGCAAGACGGCTGAATCTGGCGGTGTGTCTCCTGTGGTGTGCCGCCATCCTGGTGCTTCCCGCTGCAGGCCGGGCGGAAGACTACCGTACCACCGAAACGTCGTCGCCCCAGGAGGTCGTGGACGGGATGGCTACCAAGGCGATGCGGGGTGTCTCCAATATTGCCCTGGGATGGCTGGAGTTTCCCAAGCAGGTCTACCTGACGTTCAAAGAAGACGGCATTGCCAAGGGGTTCTTCGTCGGCCCGCTGAAAGGTGTGGGGATGACCCTCGTGCG
>DATDMX010000197.1:0-4587 GCA_036518575.1 Geobacteraceae bacterium
TACGATTTTGCCCAGACCAAGGACGAGCAGGAACGCAAGCGCGTGGACGACACCTTCCGGGTCATCAGTCAGAGCTTCTCCTACCTGCACGGCGCCGACTCGGTGGTGGAGTATTTCGACTCTCACGGCAAGAGGAGCTACGAGGACCGCATCTACGGGAACCTCGGCGAATACTATTTCGAGAAACGGCGCTACACCGATGCCGCGGCCGCCTACAGCGCCTTCACCAAGCGTAACCCCTTCCACCGGGTGGCACCCCAGTTTCACATGCGCGTCATCGAAATCCATATGGCGGGCGGCTTCCCCAGCCTCGTCATCGATGCAAAGAAGGAGTTCGCCAGGAATTATGGGCTGAAGGCCCAATACTGGCAGCATTTCCAGCCGGCCGAGCGTCCCGAGGTCTTGGGCTTCCTGAAGACCAACCTCACCGACCTGGCCCACCACTACCACGCCCTCTACCAGGATCGGGAGCACGCGAAGGAGAAGGGGGAGAATTTCCAGGAAGCCGAGCACTGGTACGGGGAGTTCCTGGCCTCATTCCCGCAGGATGCCGAGTCGCCCTCGATCAACTACCAGCTGGCCGATCTCCTCCTCGAAAACCGCTCCTTCGCCCGGGCCGCGGTGGAATACGAAAAGACGGCCTACGCCTATCCGGTCCACGAGAAGTCGGCCGCTGCCGGCTACGCCGCCGTTTATGCCTATCGGGAGCATCTAAAGACCGTGCCGGCGGAGGAAAAGGACAAGGTCAAGCGCGAGACCGTGCGCAGTTCCCTCAAATTCGCGGAGACCTATCCCAAACACGAGAAGGCCGCCATCGTCCTCGGGGCGGCTGCCGACGACCTCTACGACATGAAGGACTACGAGCCGGCGCTCGAAGCTGCAAGCAAGCTCATCAAGGAGTTCCCGGCCGCGGACGGGGAGGTTTTGAAGTCGGCCTGGATCGTGGTCGGCCATGCCAGTTACGAGCTCGAACTCTACAGCGAGGCCGAGGCCGCCTACGGCAAGGTCCTCGCTCTCCTCCCCGCCGACGACAAGAACCGGACAGCCTTCACGGACAACCTGGCCGCGTCAATCTACAAGCAGGGTGAGGAGGCCAACGCCCGCAAGGATTACAAAGCCGCGGCCGACCACTTCCTGCGCGTCGGCCTCATGGCGCCCGCCTCCAAGATCCGGGTGAATGCCGAGTACGATGGTGCCGTCGCCCTCATCGAGCTCAAGGAGTGGAAGAGAGCGGCGAGCGTCCTCGCGGGATTCCGCGAGCTCTTCCCCGGCCACGAGCTGCAGCCGGAGGTGACGCGCAAGATGGCCCACGTCTACCGGGAAGACGGGCAGCTTGGCCTCGCTGCCACCGAGTACGAGCGGGTGGAGACCGAATTCAAGGATGAGGAGGTGAGGAGGGGGGCACTTTTGCTGGCGGCGGAACTCCATGAGCAGACGGGGAACAAGAAGCAGGCCCTCGCCGTCTACCGCCGGTTCGTCGGCTACTTCCCCCAGCCCGTGGAGATCAACCTGGAGATGCGCACCAAGATCGCCCACATCCTCAAGGATGAGAACGATCAGCCGGGCTACCTGAACGAACTGCGGGAGATCGTGGCGATCGATGCGGCGGCCGGGGCGGGGCGCACTCCGCGGACGAAATACTTGGCAGGGACGGCCGCGCTGGTGCTGGCCGAGCAAAGCTATGCCCAGTTTGCGGAGGTGCGGCTCGTGAAACCGTTCGAAGCCAACCTGCGCACGAAGAAAGAGCTCATGAAGGCAACGACCCAGGCCTTCAACCAACTCGTGGAGTATGAAGTGGGAGAGGTCACGGCGGCTGCCACCTTTTATCTCGCCGAAATCTACCACAACTTCAGCAGGTCCCTGACGGAGTCGGAGCGTCCGGACGGCCTCGATGCCCAGGAGCTGCAGGATTTCGAACTGGCCATCGAAGAACAGGCCTATCCCTTCGAGGAAAAGGCCATTCAGATCCACGAGAAGAATCTTGAGCTGATCGCCGTGGGGACCTACAACGGCTGGGTTGACAAGAGTCTCGGCAAATTGGCGAAACTGGTGCCTGTCCGCTATGACAAGCCGGAAGTTCCCACTGAACTTGTGGCCTCGCTCGAGTCCTACGCCTTCGAGATCGAAAAGCCGGTGCCGGAGCCTCCACCGGTGGTTCCCGTTGCACCGGCGGCACCAGTTGCCCCGGCCCCGGAGGTCAAGGGAGAGGCTGCGGTGGTGGTACCGGCAACGGAGGCGCCAGCTGCGGCTTCTGCCCCGGCAGCGCCGGTCGGGCCGGGTGGAGATGCCGCACCCGCGGTGGTCCCTGCGGCGGACCAGCATGAAAAACCAGCGGCGGAAGCAGTGCCGCAGAAGAAGGGCAGCGCCAAAAAGGGCTCGCAGCGGGCCAAGGAGAAAAAACATGGAAAACGCGCAAAGAAAGAACGTAATGAGGGGAAACGAGCTCAGTCGTAGTTCCCGCACGGCAGCGCTTGGCGGTTTTCTGCTGCTGGCGACGGGCCTGGCGCTTAGCGCCGGATGCACCACGCTCAAGGCCAAGGTGGAGCCGAGCGAACCCAAGCCCGCTGCCGCGGCACAGCCGGCTCCCCCCGTGGCGACGGGCCCGACGGTGACGCACCTTGCCAACGGGCGCGAAGGATTCGTCATCAAGGACCCTTCCGGCATGAATGCGCAGGCGCGTGCCGACTTCGACCAGGCAAGCGTCCTCATCAGGGAAGCGAAGTATGACAAGGCGATCGAGCTGCTGGAAAAGGTGATTGCCCAGTCGCCGGGAGCGAGCGCACCCCACATCAACGTCGCCATCGCTTACCGACAGGTCGACAAGGCGGAGCAGGCCGAGCAGCATCTGAAGACAGCGCTGGAACTCATTCCCGGACACCCGGTGGCGAGTAACGAATACGGCCTCCTGCTGCGCAAGGCGGGGCGCTTCGCCGAGGGTCGGCAGGTTTACGAGCAATCGCTCGCCGCCTTTCCCGAATATTACCCGATCCACAAGAATCTCGGCATCCTGTGCGACATCTATCTGAAGGATGCGGCTTGCGCTGCCACGCACTACGAGATCTATGAGAAGGCCATGCCCAAGGACCCGCAGGTGAAGCTCTGGCTTGCCGATCTGCAGACCCGGGCGGGCAAGAATTTGACGGCATCGGCCGGAAGTGTGCCCCATCCTTGATGCGTTTGACGGAGTGACCCATGTACCGAACCTTGATTCTTTGTCTTTGTCTCGTGCTCCATCTGGCCGCCATGGTCGTGGCGGAGGAAAACGGAACCAACGGACCACCTGCACCTGGCGCACCCAACGAAGCCGGTGCCCCCGCCACCCCGGATGCCAAGACCCTCAGGGGAATGTTGGTTCTCGGCAACAACGAAGCGCCCATGTCGCTTTTCATCGTCCCCTGGAAGAGTTCCGAGCTCGGGGTGGAGGCGAACCTGACGAGAACGTTGAACGAGCGCGACGTGCCGGTGGATCGGGACGTCTTCCTGCGGGAGCTCGCTTTCTACGAGGTGAGCGTGGGAGGCAAGACCAAGTAAATCCCTTCCCCCCTGGTGGGGGAAACGATAGATACCACACCGCATTAAGCGGATCATCCACACCAGCCAAGGAGGCAAAAGATGTACGCAATAGTCAGGTTTTTTCAGATGGGCGGGGTATTCATGTTTCCTATTTTGATCACACTCGCAGCCGGTATCGCCATTTCCATCGAGCGCTGGGTTCATCTCAAGCGCGTCAAATCGGAGAACAGCAAGGTATGGGACGAGGTGCATCCGGTTCTCGCGGAGGGGGATTTCGACAAGGCCCGTGAAATGGTGAACGAGGACTCCTCGGCCCTCTCCCAGATGCTCGCCATGGGACTGGCGCGCCAGGGAGCGGTGAGACGGCGGGAAGACATCGAGATCGCCATGGAAGAGCGGATGATGGAGATCATTCCCCAGCTCGAAAAAAGGACGCCGTACCTGGCGCTCCTCTCCAACATCGCCACCCTCTTCGGGCTCCTCGGCACCATCATGGGTCTCATCACGGCTTTCGCCGCGGTCGCCACGGCAAGCCCGGCGGAAAAGGCGGCCCTCCTGGCGGCCAGCATTTCGGAAGCCATGAACTGCACGGCGTTCGGCCTCATGACGGCGATCCCGCTCCTCCTTCTCCATGCCCGCCTGACCACAACCACGGGGCAGATCGTGAACAGCCTGGAGATGGCGTCGGTGAAGGCGCTCAATACGATATCCACATTCTCCAAACGCCAATACTCCGAGAGCTGATGGGTCGCTGAAAACCAGCCATCTCGCCGCCGTCCTCGAAAGCCGCCGTGTGCGGCGTAGCGCTGCTACGCCTCCGTGGGGCTTTCTGTGGGTGCGACGATCTGACTGCTTTTGAGCAACCCGAGGTTTTCCGCGAGCTGCCAGGTTGTTATCAAGACTCATTGCAACGGGAGCCGAATACATGGCCTTACGTAGAAGGAAAAAGAACGAATCGATCGAGACGGATATCATGGAGCTCCTGAACCTGACGCCCATGATGGACGTTTTTACGGTGCTGGTGGTCTTTTTGCTCATCACCGCCGTCTTTACGAGTATCACCATCATGGACCT
>DATDMX010000198.1:0-7472 GCA_036518575.1 Geobacteraceae bacterium
GCCCGAAACGTTTCGTGCCGTGAGGGAAGGCGGGGAGCTCGTGGACATGGAGCACGCCTTTGCCGCCCTTGCCGCGGCCAAGGAGCGGTGCAACCGGCCCGACTTCCAGGTGGGGGTCGAATTCGTCGCCATGCGGAGTAACCTCGGTGAACTTCCCGCGGCACTTCGCTGGGCCGCCCATCACGGCGCCACCTTTGCCATCGTTACCCATGTCCTTCCCTACGACGCGGAGCACGCGGCCGAGGCTCTCTACACAAGCTGCACCGCCGAGGCGATCGAGCTCTTCAACCGGTACCGGGTGGAAGCTGCGCGGCAGGGGCTGGACATGGGCAACTACGCCGAAGCGAGGTGGAAGTACAGTCGGAGTGCTGAGGAGCAGCGGCTCGTCGCCCTTGTGGAGACAATGAAGACGGAGGCCGAAAGCCGCGGCATCTTCATCGACATGAAGAAGCTCTTGCGGCTGGAACTGCGCCGGGCCGAGGAAGTGGCGACGATTTTTGACCGAGCCGAAGAGGTGGCACGGGAGACGGGGCTCGATCTGAGACTTCCCGCCATCACGTTGAACGAAAAGCGGCGTTGCGATTTCGTCGAGGACGGCAGTGTCTTCGTCTCGTGGGAGGGAAAGGTTTCGCCCTGCTACTTCCTCTGGCACCGCTACCGCTGTTTTGCCAGCGGTTGGCAGCAGCAGGTGGAGCCGAAGGTCTTCGGCACGCTCGGCGCGACTGATGTGCTGGAAATATGGAGCGACCCGGCATTCCGAGCCTTCCGCAGTCAGGTGGTGGCGTACGACTACCCGGATTGCTCCAGCTGTACGCTTGCACCGTGCGACTACGTCCAGACCGACCGGTTCGAGCAGGACTGCCACATCAAGGAGGTTCCCTGCGGCGCCTGTCTCTGGTGTGCAGGGGTCTTCCAGTGCCTGCGGTGACGGCCCGGTTCGGGGAGGCCTTGCGAAGTGACCCTGGCGGGCGCTTCGACATTACCTCCTTGACATGAGTTGGCCAAAACTGTTACGGTCGAAACAACAGACCATCGTAACCGGATACCACGTCATCGTAAGCCCCGGAACATACCGGGGCTTTTTTATTGCAGCTCACGAAAGGAACACCATGGATTTTCAGTCGTTCAATTTTCACCCGCACATCGCGGCCGGCGTGGCCGCAGCGGGTTATGTTACGCCGACACCGATTCAGGCGCAGGCGATTCCCCCGGTCATGGAGGGGCGCGACGTCATGGGACTCGCGCAGACCGGCACCGGCAAGACTGCGGCGTTTGCGTTGCCGATCCTGCAGCGGTTGATGCAGGGAGGGCGTGGTCGTGTGCGCGCTCTTGTCGTCGCCCCTACCCGGGAGCTGGCGGAGCAGATCAACGAGGCCATAGGGAGTCTTGGCAAACAGGCTCGCATCAGGAGCGTCACGGTCTACGGCGGGGTGAACATCAATCCCCAGGTTCAGAAGCTCAAGGCCGGAGTCGAGATCGTCGTTGCCTGCCCGGGGCGACTCCTCGATCACATTGCTCAGGGGACCATCGATCTTTCCAGGCTGGAAGTGCTGGTGCTGGACGAGGCGGACCAGATGTTCGACATGGGGTTTTTCCCCGATATCCGGCGGATCCTGAAGCATGTCCCCGAGAAGCGTCAGACTCTTCTCTTCTCGGCCACCATGCCCCCCGATATCCGCAAGCTCGCCCACGATATCCTGCATGAACCGGTAACCGTCCAGACGGACACCATCGCCCCGGCGGTCACGGTCACCCATGCCCTCTACCCGGTGGAGCAGCACCTGAAGACCCCGCTTCTCCTGGAGCTTCTTCGTCACACCGATACCGAGTCGGTACTTGTCTTCACCCGCACCAAGCACCGTGCCAAGCGTCTCGGAGAGCAGTTGGAGAAGGCGGGCTACCGGGCGGCATCGCTCCAGGGTAACCTCTCCCAGAACCGCCGCCAGGCGGCGCTCGACGGCTTCCGCGACGGGACGTTCCAGATTCTCGTCGCCACCGACATTGCCGCGCGGGGAATCGACGTGTCCCAGATTTCCCATGTCATCAACTACGATATCCCCGACACCGCCGAAGCGTACATTCACCGTATCGGCCGGACGGGGCGCGCTGCCCGCAGCGGTGATGCCTTCACCATGGTGACGAGCGACGATACGGCCATGGTCCGCGCCATCGAGAGGACGCTCGGCTCTCCCCTGGAGCGCCGCACGGTGGCGGGGTTCGACTACAGTGTGCCGGCACCCCGCAAGGACACGGAGTTCGCCCGGCCGCCCAGGCCACCGCGGACAGGCCGCGGAGCCGAAAGGGAAGGGCAGGGGGGTGAAAAACAGAAGAAGGTTGTGCAGGCGGGTTCGGCCGGAAACAAGGCTTCCGGGCACGCCAGGCAACAATCAGGCGGCGTCCCACCCCGTCGAGACGGGACGCGCCGGCCCCGGTGACGGTCAGTTACATTGCTCCGTCAGAATGACTTCGAGGCGTGAGTCTTCCGGAATCTCTTCCCACGAGCTCTTCCCCGCCAGGTCGAATTCCGCGATCTTTGCCCCATTGTCATCGGTATGGACTACCCTGGTGAGATGGCTCATCCGCTTCGAGCAGTCGAGCTCGTAGAAAAAGAGCGTATAGGCAAGGTTCGCATATTTCTTGGCATCAAGGACGTGGAGGGCGTCGGCCTTCCCGTCCTCACTGTAAATGACCTTTGTCGTCACCTTCAGGATGCCCTGCGGTGTTTTGTTCACCGCCGACTTGTCGTAGTAAAAGTCGGACGTGGACGGGTCGCTATCCACAAGCACCCAGTCCGGCTCGTTGCCCGCATAAGAGCCTCTGCCCGCGACGAGTAGGCCAAGAAGCATCACGATCGCGAGAAACCGGGGCGCTCCCAGCCGTATGACGTCCGCACATGTTTTGGTGGTAGTCATTGTAGTTTCCTCCTTTTCCCCAAGGCCAATTTCCTTGACGCGCATGCGGCCGTATGGGTATCCTTTACGGTGATGATGAACGCGAAAGAAGAACTTGCCAATTACCGACAGCTCGTGGCAAAAGTCGACGAGCTGTGCGGCCATGTAACCGAAGCTTTCCGGCAGAACATCGCCTGCCGTCCGGGTTGCATCTCCTGCTGCCGTCACCTGTCGTTGTTTCCCGTCGAAGCGGTTGCCGTAGCTTATGCCCTTCGAGAGCTTTCCCCGGCGCAAGCAGCACGCATTCACGAGAAGGCCCAGCACGCCTCGCCCGACGACCCCTGCCCGCTCCTCGATGACGACCTTTGCCTCCTCTACGACGCCCGCCCCCTCATCTGCCGGACCCACGGCCTCCCCATCATGACCTGCGAAGGGGACAAACAGCATGTCGATTTTTGCCCGATGAATTTTCAGGGGATCGATTCCCTGCCGGGGCAAGCCATCATCAACGTGGATCGCCTCAATGCTGCCCTTATCGCGATCAACGCCCTGTTCGTCAGTCATGCGGCCGTGAATTCGCTGGACGGTCGCGGGCGCCTGACGCTCGCCGAGGCACTCCTCCTCGACCTTTAGAACAGCTCCTTATTTCACATGCACCTTGAGGGTGGCCGTATTGAAGAGCGTCTGGTCGCCAGTGATCTTCCTGTCATTGTAACGGTTCAGGTCGTAGATGAGCTGGGCCCGGACCATATACTCTCCCCGCTTGAGCTGCGGCGCCCATGAGAGGATTCTCTCTTCGCCCGCCCGAATGATCGTTTCGTGGGGCCCTTGGGCGTCGGCCTGCATCACGGCTTGTGCGTCGGGCCTCCCCTTGTCCTCTTCCAGGTGAGCCTTGTCGTCGGGGCGGTCGCCGTACCATGGGGCGAACATCCATTCCCGGCTTGCCACGCTTTTTCCCCTGCTGTCGAGCACGTCTGTCTTCAGGTAGATGGCCCGGCGGTTGGAGCCGGTTGGGACCGAGTGGCCGGCACCGAGGTTGATGACGTGGAATTCGAGTTGCGACGAATCGCGTTGCGGCTGGATGATGACCTGGCTTAAAGCGCTCTGCAGGCGCTGCAGCGATCTCCCGCCGGTCCAGAGATGGCGAGCCGCAATACGCGGCGGAGCGTCCGTGTCTTCGGCCAGTTTTCGCGTAGTGCGGGGCATGTGACAGTCCTGGCAGTTCTGGCTCCCGAGTCCCATGACGTAGAAGTCGTCGCGCCATTCGAGGAATGTCTGCGTCTGTTTGCCGATGACCCTCTTGCCGAGGCTGTGGCAGTAGGCGCACATGAGGGAGGTCTTCATGGTGACGTCGGCCGTCATCTCGTGGGGAGCAGAGAGGTTGTAGGGGCCCCGGATCTTCCCTTCGGGCGTGAGATGACAGCTGGCGCAGGTGAGTCCCTGGGCTTCCTCTGTCTTGGGACGGGGCTTGGGCTTGTAGATTTCGGATACCTGCATGTCGGGGATGGCAAAAGCCTCGGGAAAGTGGCACACATTGCAGGACTTTCCCTCCATCTCAGCATCGCGGGCGTGAATGGGGAATGGGTCTACTCCGGCAAGAGCGTGGCTCGTCGCGGCAGAAGAGACATTCTCGGGCAGCGCCAACCCTGTTTCCTTGGCCGTTTTCAACGGCATTTCGCGGTAGTGCAGGTCGCTGCCGAACCCGAAGGCGAACTCGCGGTAAATCGCCTTGTGGCAGGCACCGCACACCTCCGAGGGCGTTGCCGTGCCTTGCGGGAAGTCGATTTTTTTGACGGTCTCGGTTTTTGGTTCTGCAGCCATGAGTGTGGACTGGTCATAGGCAGAAAATGCCAGGAGTAGAGCGGGAATCCATAGGGAGAGCTTCATGTGCGTACCTTTCTCTGTCGTTGACTGTTTTGAGCCGTTATGTTTGTCATGACAAGAAGATATCAGTCCCGGTGCAAAATACAAATTTCTGTCGCAAGAAAATGATGGACGAGTTTTCATGTTCAGTGGTGAGGAGTTCGTGTCGAAGTCTCAGAGATATGGGTTGTGAAAGGAGCCCGTTCCCCGTATCTGCTTGCTGTCGATTATTACATTTGTCAGTTAAAACAGGACACATTTTTTCTTGACACGGAAAAAAGTGCGTGATAACGTGACAATGCAGTAAGTTTCGGAAGTTTTTGCAGCATCAGGAATAATGCACAGGTCATATCCTGAGATTGTATCGTTCCTGCCTCAAGACTCCGGCAACTGCAGTAACTCACGTGGTTCCGGCAAAAACCGGAGGGAAAAGAAAAAGGAGGCAGGAAGATGGCACAGGGCAAAGTAAAATGGTTCAACGACGCTAAGGGGTTTGGTTTCATCGAGCAGGAGAACGGCGAGGACGTCTTCGTTCACTTCTCCGCCATCATGTCCGACGGCTTCAAGACTCTCGCCGAAGGCGAGGCGGTGACCTTTGACGTGGTGAATGGTCCGAAGGGACTCCAGGCTGCCAACGTCAAGAAGATCTAAGCAACAGTTCTTATGACATCAAAAAGCCCCGCCGGTGACACTGGCGGGGCTTTTTGCGTCTTGAAGGAATTTCTCGCCCGGGGAGGTTTATCCCCGCAACGTGTTTCCTCCCTCATCTCTTCTCTGCCTCGCCGCGGCGACACTCCACCAGACGATCGCTCCAAGTAAAACGGTCACGAGTGTTGTCTTCATATATTCCACCATCCAGACGACAGGGGTCAGGAGCAGGCGGCAAAGCGCCCGGAGCAGGGAATGCTTTGCGATGAATGCGGCCAGGCCGGGACTCGCCTTGTAGTAACAGGCAACGAGAAGTCTGCCGGGAGCGTTGGTGAGGAGATAACGGTCCCGGAATGCGCGCAGTACCCGGACCTTCGGGTGAAGATAGCTCCCGTAGGCTGCCGTGGCGATGAAACAGCCTCCTCCACCGCCGCCGCCACCGGAAGCGGCCTGCGTTGTGGTCGACGTTGTCGGCAGGTTCGTGTTGCAGAGAAGGAGGTAGACTTCTGCCGTCGTTGGGGCGTTGAAGCCGGAAATGGTGATGGTGCCGTCGCCGGCCGCCGTGAACTCGGCGATGGCGCCGTTGTTGTCCTTCCTGAAGGCGACGGCCACCACCCCTGAGGGCTGGTTATTGACCTGAAGCACGAGGTTCAGGGGGGCACCAGCCGATGGCAGGTACCTGAAGTAGGCGAAGGAGAGGGGCGCAAGCGGTGACTGGGCAGAAACCGGCGCGGGGAGCGGCGCCCCGTTTGCCGGGTAGGTGGAGTAGGTGGCAAAGGGGACCGCTGCGGGGATAAGGCCGATTTCGCTGCTGGTGTGGGTGGTGCTCCAGTCCCGCGTGTACACCCGTTTGGCAAAGCCGAGGAAATCGTTTGCCAAGCTCCCGCCATAGGGCTGCTGGGCGACGGTCTGGGCCAGGACGGAAACGGCGGGGATATCTGCGCCGTTTGACGGGGGTGTCATGGCGGCAAGCCGCTCCCAGAAGCTTCTGATGACGTCGCGGGTGAGATAGTGCTCCGCCAGGTAGCGGTTGAAGAGCCAACGGCCGTAACCGCCGCCGGACGTCACGTCCGGAGCGATGTCGATGCTTTTGCCGGAGAAGAAGAAGTAGGCAGAAAGGTAGCTGTAGAGCTGGTTAACCCCGTCGTACACCTCGTCCTCCATCCAGGTGGAGGTCGCTTCGGCGTACCAGATATCGAAATAGAACGAGTAGCCGTACTGAACGGTATGATGAAACTCGTGGGCAGCCGTCACCTGCAGGCTCTGCAGGGGAGTGAACGTGGGCACGTTGTTTACCGGCTGAGTGTACACCGGTGCGGTGAATGCCTTGTCGATGATGATGTAGCTTGTGTAGGCGTAAGGAGTGGCGGGAGATGATGCCGGGGAGTCGCTCGTCGTCAGGCCGTATTGGGAGGTGGCAGCGAGGTCCTGGAGGTAGACATCGACCTTGCCGGTATTCGAGGTGGGCGGAGCGCGGTAGCCCATGCCCGGAGAAGCCCCGGTTTCCGTGCTGTAGACGGCCTCGAAGGTGGTGGCGACGGTTTTGACCCAGTTGAGATCGGTGACGGCATCAGCACCGGTGTTGGTGTAGTGGATGGTGAAATGGGGCGAATCAAAGGCGAAGACGTGTCCTGCGGCCCAGTTGTCCGACGGCTTGTCCAGATAGGTCGCCAGTACCTGCTGAGTCGCCGGCTCGAGAGCTTTCCAGTCGCGTTTCAGATCGTGGTAGAGGGGGGTGAGGCAGCGCCCCTCGGAAGGGGTGGCAGGAAGCGAAGCCGTTGCCACTGTCTGGCGGCCTTTTCCGTACACCTTGGCAAAACGGGCGAGGTAGTAATCATCGAGCGCAGCAGCGGACGCCACCGCGGGGAGAAGGGTGGCAAAGACCACAACTACGAGGTTCGTCAACCAGTTATTCGTCATCTAGTCCACCATCCTCTTCCCACCCCTGAAGGCGATCAGTTCGGTCTTGCCGCTCTCGACGCGAATCCGGCGCGAGAAGCCGGCCATGCGCATATCATACGCGGCGGCGGGGAGAGCGCAGAGAAAGTAGCCACGGGCATCGCTTCGCAC
>DATDMX010000199.1:0-7410 GCA_036518575.1 Geobacteraceae bacterium
CCAAGGAGTACATGGCCGAGAGCGGGGCTGACTTCGTCATCACCGGCGAGGTGCTCGGCCAGCGCCCCATGAGCCAACGCCGGGACACGCTGCGGGTGATCGAGCGGGAAAGCGGGCTGGAGGGATTGCTACTGCGTCCCCTCTCCGCCAAGCACTTCCCCCCCACCATCCCCGAGCAGGAGGGCTGGATTGACCGGGACAAGCTCCTCGCCATCCAGGGGCGCTCCCGCAAGGAGCAGATGCAGCTCGCCTCCGAGCTCGATGTCAAGAACTACCCCTGCCCCGCGGGCGGCTGCCTCCTTACCGAGCTCTCTTTCGTCTCCAAAATCCGCGACGTGTTCGACCACAGCGACCAGCTGAACCTGCGCGACTTCCGGCTCCTCAAGCTGGGGCGCCACTTCCGCATCGGCCCGCGGACCAAGGTCCTCATCGGGAGAGACGAGGCGGAAAACGCCGTTCTTGCCGCCGCCGTGCAACCGGGGGAGGCTACGCTGCGCTGGCTGGAGGGATCAAGCCCCACGGGCGTCGTCCTGGGGGTCCAGAATGACGAACTCCTCGCCACTGCGGCGAAGATTCTCCTGCGCTACACGAAGGCCGAGCCGGGACGACCGTGCAAAGTGGGCACCGACGGCGCAGAGCGGAGCATCACCGTCTCCCACGAGTATGACGAGCACAGAATCGAGGAGTTCCGGGTCTAGAAGCGCCGGTGGCCGCACCCTTGACAACCAGGGGCAATCGTGCCAGAGTGCACTCGTCCCGTGGCCTTGCGAACGAATACGTCTCGAAGGGGTTCAAACGTGAAGAACTTCATTGCCGTACTGCTTGTCAGTTTCTCCCTGGCGGCCTGCTCGTCGCCGGCAGCAAAAGCGGATGAGGCGCCAATCGTGGGGCTTTGGAAGGATGGCGGCAACATCAGCTACCAGTTCTCCGCCGACCATTCCGGTGTCTGCACCTCCTACGGTCGGCCCATGAGCTTTATCTGGGCGAAGCAGCCCGACGGTACGATCAGGATCGAAAACAGCTCCGGCTTCATTACCGTCGAGCTCAAAGACGGCCAGATGGTCTTCGGCTCGAAGGTCTTCGTCAAGGCCCAGTAGTTCTCCCACGCACCACCCCAGCGCTCGGTTCGGGAGGAAAGCATGATGAGTGACCGGGAGCGGCCGCCGCTTCGGCTCATTCGCTGCAGCAGAAGTCCCGCAATTATCGGGACGGTACGAGTCGGCATCGCCTCGCCGGATGACGTCGCCCCGGTAGATGCCGTGGTTCTCGAAGAAGACACGTGGCTCATCCTTTCCGCCGACCCCGAAGTCACCATTTCCCATGAACACCCGGTGCGCCTCATGACGCGTCTTCTTGAGGCACAGCCCCTGCCGACCGGAACGGTCTTCGTCCGCCAAGGAGTGCCGCTCACCCTCGTTGCCGTGGTCCACGACTTCGGCGCCGAGCCCTGCTGCCGCCCGGAGTGGGTCGCCGCCGCCCTGACCGAAATCCTTCGCATTTGCCGCGAGCGAAAGCTCCACTCCCTTCAGCTTCCCCTGCTCGGTGTTCGCCACGGCCGGCTCACAACGGCCACCGTACTCCCTCTCCTCGTGCGCGCCCTGAGCGATGAGGCCCAGGGCGGACCAAAACTCGTGCGCCTCATCGTTCCTCCTGAAGCGGTGGTGGAGGTACGGCGGGGACTCATTGCCTCATCCCGTCCAGACATCTGATGCCGACCGAAAGCGCCATGAGTGACGACATCTCCACCACACCAGCCGGGCCCGCGTCCGGCCTCCTGCGTAACCTTCGCGCCGGCATACGGCTGGCCGCCTTTCAAAGGGCCGCGGCACCAAGCTTTCGCGCCGGCGGCGCCCACCTGGCGGCTATCGTTGCGGCCGAGCTTCTCCTCGCCTTCTTCCTTCGCCTTGTCGTTGTCGGCCCCCACGGCACCATGGACCGCTATGAACTGGGTGCCACGCTCTTTCACCTCCCCCTCTTCCTCCTTGCCGCCCTTCTCATGGGCCGGCTGACGGGAAAACGCCGCCTCGTCACCGTCACGCCCATCGCCCTTTGCGCCATCCTCCCCCCCGTGGAAATCGTGCACGCCCTGGTGGAGCTCTGCACTGCCAACGGTTGGCTCCGCCCGCCCCCATTCCTCCTCGACCCCGCCCGTTACTTCCCCTTCTTCGGCTGGTGGTCCCTCGCCGCGCTCCTTGCGCTCGTGCGGTTCTGCGACACGTCGGGGCAGCGGCTTAGGGCCACGCTCATGGTCCTCCTCGTCCTCGTCCTTCCCCTCTGGTTCGTGCCGCGCGGAGAACTCTGGCTCGGTCTCGGGCCTGACGGGGGTGCCTCCCGCCAGAGCGCGGCGAGCGAGGAGACGATCTACGCCCAGCCCTTTCTCCTGGAGCGGCAGTTGACAGCTCTTCACCCCGGTGAACCGGGGGTGCCGCACCTCTATTTCGTGGGCTTTGCCGGCTACGCCGAGGAGGACGTCTTTCGCCACGAGATCGCGGTGATCAGCAAACTCTTCGATGAGCGCTTCGGCACCGCCCACCGCTCCGTCACCCTCGTGAACAGTCCCTCCACCTTGGAGCGTCTCCCCATTGCCAGCCGCACGGCCCTCGACCTGACGTTGCGCCAGATCGGGAGCATCATGAACCGGAACGAGGACATCCTCTTTCTCTACCTCACCTCCCACGGCTCGGAGGAACATGACCTCGAGGTGAGTTTCCAGCCCCTCGAACTCGACCCCATCGATCCCGCGGGGCTCAAGGAGATGCTCGCGGCTTCCGGCATCCGCTGGAAGGTGATCGTCGTCTCCGCCTGCTATTCGGGGGGATTCGTCGACACCTTCAGGGACGACGACACCCTTGTCATCACCGCCTCGGACAAGGAGCACAGCTCGTTCGGGTGCGGCACCGAATCGGACTTCACCTACTTCGGCAAGGCCTACTTCGACGAGGAGCTGCGGCGAAGCTACTCGTTCACCGACGCCTTTGCACGGGCGAAGGAAGCCATCGGTAAACGCGAGGCGGCCGAGGGCGAAACGCCCTCCAACCCCCAGATGGCGCTGGGCCGCGGGATCGCCCAGCAGCTCCACCGGCTCGAAGCACGGTTACCTGCAACCCCGCCCCACTCTCCCCTTGCGCCCGGCACGGTTAGGTGATACACAGAGATCATGCGCTGGCTGAGACGACTCCTCAATCCCCTCATCGCTTTGATCGGCATCCAGCTCGTCTGGATCGTCCTCGTTGTATTCTGGGTCTACTGGTCCGTCGGCCGGCACAAGGAATTCCGAACCCTGGCCGAGCACTACCGGCCGGAGCTCCTCTCCCGCGGCTTCGACTGGGTGGTACTCGTGGAAGGGCTCGTCCTCCTTGTCTTTGTCCTGGCAGGGGTCTACATCATCTTTCTCTACTGGCGCCGGCAGTCTGCCCTCTACGAGCGACAGCGCGCCGCCATCTCCCAGATCACCCACGAGCTCAAATCACCCCTTGCCTCCATCCAGCTCCACCTGGAAACCATCCGTCTGCGCAAACCCGCGCCGGACAAACTGGAGCGCTTTCTCGACACGATGCTCGCCGATGCCGAGCGCCTCAACAACCAGATCAACAACCTCCTCATGGCGGCCCGGCTGGAACAGCGCCGCCGCCGGGGCACCTATCCGGCCGTCGATCTCTCGAGCTTCGTGCGTCGCTTCATGGAAACAAAACGCTCCAAGCTTCCCGAAGGTGGGAACATACACCTCGATATCGAGGAGGGGGTAGTGGTTGCGGTGGACACCGAAGGGATGGAGACGGCGCTTCGAAACCTCTTCGAAAATGCCGTCCTCTATTCGCCCGCTACCCCAGACATCAGGGTGAGCATGCGCAAGGAGGGTCGCAGCTGCGTCCTCGCCTTCGCCGACCGGGGCATGGGACTGGAGAAGAAGGAGATGAAACGGGTTTTCCGCATGTTCTACCGTGTGCGCAGCCCCGGAGAAAATATCCGGGGCACAGGGCTTGGCCTCTACATCGTGAGTTCCATTGTCGCCGAGCACGGGGGCAAAATTCGGGTGGAGAGCGAGGGCACGGGCAAGGGGTGCACCTTCACCATCACCCTGCCGCTCGCCGAGCAGAAGGAGAAATGACATGCCGGCCGAGAAACCCCACATTCTCCTCGTGGAGGACGAGATTCACCTGGCACGGGGCATCTGTTTCAACCTGGAACTGGAAGACTACCGGGTAAGTCACGTGGAGAGCGGCGAGGAAGCACTCGAACGCCTCGGCGTCGACCGGTTTTCCCTCATTATCGTCGATGTCATGTTGCCGGGGATGGACGGGTTCGCCCTGTGTCGCGAGATCCGCAAGGTCGAGAGCCGTGTGCCGATCCTCATGCTCACCGCCCGCTCCGACGAGCGGGACCGGATCACGGGCCTGGAGAGCGGCGCCGACGACTACCTCACCAAACCGTTCAGTTTGAGCGAGTTTCTCTTGCGGGTGAAGGGGATGCTGCGCCGCTCCGCCTGGTACCGCCCGGAACCGGTGGAGGAAGGCTACCGCTTCGGTGAGAACGAGGTGTTTCTTCTTTCGTATCGGGCCAAGACGGCCCAGGGGGAAATCGATCTGACCGAGCTGGAAGTGAAGATGCTCGCCCTCTTTTTCTCCCGTGAAGGGGAGGCCCTCTCCCGCAAGGTACTCCTGGAGAGGGCCTGGGGCTACTCGTCGGAGACCGAGACCCGCACACTCGACAACTTCATCGTGCGGCTGCGCAAGTACTTCGAGCCCGATCCGGCCAACCCGGTCTACTTCCAGACGGTGCGGGGCGTGGGGTATCGCTTCAGCAGAAAGGGGTGAGGTCGCCCTCTTGCCTCAGGGGGCGCTCACCGATGTGGTCGTGCTCTGGGAGCCGTCGGGATTCACGACCTGCACCCTGAAGTTCTTCGGCACCGTGCTGTAGGGATAGCGCTGATAGACGATCCTGTTGCAGCTCACGTAGACGATGCGGTCGCGCTCGGGGCCGCCGCTCGACACGCCACTCTGAAAACGCTTCACATCCACGCTGAGTTGCCCCCCCGCCATGAGGTCGAGACTCTTCTCCTCCGTCACCACCACCGTCGATCCCTGCTGAAAATTCCTCCCGTCGATATAGAGGTTGTAGTAGTTGACGTACTCCTCGCCGCTCGTCACGCCGGTGATCTCGGGGTTGCCGTCGATGAGGAGGCCGAGGACGCCGGAAACCGATCCGTCCGGATTCCGCACCTGTACCTGGTGGAGTCCGCCGGCAACGGAAGGAGCGGTGAACGAGAGGGAGTCAGGGGAAATGAAGCGGCTTCTGATGGCAGCGCCGTCGAAAAGGACCTGCGAGCCATCCCGGAAGTGGTGGCCGCTCACGGTCACCTGCCGCTCGGACGCCGGCGCGCAGCTGTAGACGGTGTCAGGGGTCAGGTCGACGGCAACCGGCCTTTGAGCAAGGATGACGAAACTGTAGCTCTTGCTTGCGGCGCCACGGGGAGTCCTGACGTAGAGGGCATAGAGTCCCGGCGGGAGGTCGGGGACCTCGAAGGAGAGCTGCTTTGCTCCGGCAACGTTCGCCGCTATCTTCGTCGTGGCGAGATAGAGCGTCGTGTCCGCGGTGAAACCGCTGCCGGACACGACGATGGTCGTTCCCGCCTCCCCCTGAGAAGGGATGATGCTGAGAATGGCAACGGACGCCGCTTCTTCCTTTGCGGGTTGGGGCGAAGGAGCGCCGGCCTTCTTTGCCGGAGGCTGGGGAGGAGCCACGGCTCCGAAAGCGGGCGCAACGACAAGACACGACACGAGGAGCGCAAGGATCATGAACCGCTGCATCACGGTGTCCTCCTTTCGGGGGGAAGGGTCGAGTAGGGCTATTAAAGCACGTGCACCGGGGTTGTCAACCCGTGCGTGCGGGTCTAGCGGTTCACCGTCATGGTGAGCCAGACGGCCGCGGCTGCGAAAAGCGTGTTTGCGGCCCAGGCCGCCACCACTGCCGGGATCACCCCCTCCTGCCCCAGGGAGAGAAGAACGGCGTTGATAATGAAGAAGCTGAAGCCAATGCCGAGGCTCAACCCCACCCCCATGGCAATACCGCTCGTCCTCCCGCTGCGCAGGGCGAAGGGGATGCCGAGAAACGACATGATGAGCGACGCGAAGGGCAGAGAAAGCCGCGAATGCATCTGGGTCCGGTAGCGGGTTGGGTCGTACCCCCCCTGTTCGAGTTTGCGGCAGTAGCGTCGCAAGTCGAGGAACCCCATGTTGTCGGCATACTTCTCCAGGACTTTCAGATCGGCCGCCTTGAGCTGCAACCCGATGGGCATCTCCTTCTTCGTCGTCGCAACCGATGTATTCCCCTCGGCGACCGGCCTCACCACGGCATCCCTGAGAAGCCAGTGGTCACCGGCAAAGGCCGCCTCGGCGGCATCTATCCTTTCCTGGGGCTGCATCCCCGGGGCGGTCTGCCAGATCGTCACCCCCTTGAGCACCTGCACGGCGGGCTCGAAGAGCTTCGCCTGGAGGATGAGGCTCTCCTGGCGGTACCAGATATTGTTCTGCCTGAAGAACGCGTTCGGGTTCTTCTTGCCGATGAGGACATCCTCGACGTACTTCATTTTCGCGTAGCTCTTGGGCACGATGAACTCGCCGCTCACGAGGGCCGCGAGGCTGACGGCGAGCGAGGTAATGAGGAGGGGCGAGGTGATCCGCGCAAGGCTCATGCCGCAGCCGCGCATGGCGATGATTTCGCTGTTGCGCGCCAGGATGCCCAAGGTGAGCAGCGTGGCCATGAGGACGGCCAGCGGGATGACCTGGTTGACGATCTCCGGAATTTTCCAGAGAAAGAAGAGGAGGACGTGAAGCGGTGCTCCCTGGGTACGGGCGAAGCGCGCAATCTTCTCCAGAAAATCGACGGTGAGGTAAATGGCGACGAACGATCCCGTGCAGAGTCCGAGGACTTTCAGGTATGTCGAGGCTATGTAGCGGCTTATTATCTTCATGGCGCTCCGTTCCCCCGTCGCCATGCCTCCCGCAGCCACGCAAGAAATCTCGTCGCCATGTCGAAGAGGAAAAAGCGCTTTTCGGCGGCGGTCGTCCTGAAAAGGTAGATGCCGAATACGAGAAACAGGATGTTTGGCGTCCAGACTGCCGCGAACGGGGGGAGGAGCCCACGCTGCCCAAGGGCCTTGCCGGCCGAGAGGATGACGTAGTAGATCAGGAGCAGGCCGATACTGACGGCAAAACCGGCGGCCTTGCCCGAGCGCTGGTTCTGGATGCCGAAGGGGACACCGATGAGGGCAAAGACGAAGCAGGCAAAGGGCAGCGCAAAACGGCGATGAAACTCCAGGTTCATGTCGAGGCGCAGCTTCGGGCTTGCCGTCGGGGAGCGCAGATTGGCGCGCAACTCGGCAAGCGTCATGTCGAGTTCGTCCTTCGTGGC